>CAZEDA010000122.1:0-9368 GCA_964510915.1 uncultured Rhodocyclaceae bacterium
CTCCATAAGAACAGGACGGCGCATTGGAACATAGGGAGAGGCGGACCCGATATGGAAGATTCTCTGTTCGGCATGAGCCGCGGACGGAGCCGGTGAGCGCGTTCGGCCAGCGACGTCTTCGGCGAGGGCACGGATATGGATGATGTCGTTATCAGGGCCATTGCGAAATGGCCGAACGTACCCAACGCCTACCACTGGCTGTCCCTCGACGCGCGGGGTCAGTGGCTGCTGAAGGGAGACCGCATCACCAATCCGGCGGTCACGGCCTTCATCGGCCGGAACTACGGGCATGACGAGCGCGGGCGATGGTTCTTCCAGAACGGGCCGCAGCGGGTGTTCGTGACCTGCGATCTCGCCCCGCTGATCTTCCGAACCGAATCCGAGGGAGCGGAGATGGCTCTGGTTGCCCAGACCGGCGCGAGCCTTGCGGTGCCTGATGCCGTCTTCATCGACGAGCTTGGCCGCGTCCTGTTCGCGACATCCCTGGGACCCGGTGCTTGTGACGACCGGGACCTGGCGACCCTCTGCACCCGGATCCACGACGCCAGCGGGTCGGCGATCGAGGACGATCGACTGCTGCGCTGGCTCGCCGGCGAGGAAGACTTCGAACTCGAAATGGATTTCGGCAGCACGCGGCTTCCGGTCGGGAGGATCGAGTCCTCCCGCATTGCCGCGACCCTCGGCTTCGACCCGTCCCCGGCACCGGCTGCCGGCGAGCCCGAGTGCTGACGACCACGCCGATACCCCAAACACCGCGAGAGGAAAGCCCCTAGCGGATACGCCTGCCGGTGAACGACTCCTCAATGTTGTCCCGGAACCAGCTCCCCGGCGACGGGGCCGCCAGGAAGCGCCGGTGGAGTTCTGCAGACACCCGGCTGTACTGGATGATGGAACCGCTGGAGAACTCGACCTCGAGCGTCTGGCTGCCCGCGTCGTAGCCGACCGAACGGATCTGACTGGAGTTGAGTTTCTTGCGCTCCACGCTGCCCCCTACTCGGCCGCACCGGCCACGATGTCCTCCACCAGCGCCTCCGCCTTGCGCAACTGTTCAGCGAAGGCTTCCCCGACACCCTGCACACCCATGCGCCGGTAGACGAGATACACACGGTCCGGATGGGCCGGCAGCGAATACACGGCGATCGAAATCGGACACAGCGCAATAGCCCGCGGGTCTGCCGCGCTGGCCGCATGGGAGAGGCGCGCAGAACAGAACTGGATCACGGAAGCGTCGCCATATACCGGACTGGCAACCCCGAAATCCTTGCCGGTGCGCTCCAGCATCTGGCCAATTTCGGCCACGCCGGTGACGTTGAGACCGCGCTCCTCGATGGCGAAGATGACCTGCGCCTTGACGTCGGCATAGGTCCCGGAGACCTCCCGCGAGACGAGGTCCTGCGGGCCATCTGCGGCGACGACGGGACCGGCCTGGAGCACGGCTAGGGCGACGACGAAGGCAAAGGCGAGGGTTACGTCATGGATGACGTGCGCGAGCCATCGCCGGGCGCAGGCGCCGACGGGCGGGGAGACAAAGTCGGTAGAAGGATTGGCAGCGTCCACATCGAGTCCGGGGGCAGTTTCAGACGATCGGAGAATAACCCGGAGTGGCGCATTGGCGCCCGCAGATGCGGGGCGCATTCAGGACGACGATGACCGTTGCCGGTCGGACTGCAGGGCCTGTCTTCGAAGCAGACAGGTCGGGGGTGATGCCAAGAGCCCGCGGATCAGTGACTGGTATCCATCTCGGATGCAGAGCTGCCCGCAGGCATCTGGGTAGCGATTAGTTCGGTCTACCCGCTACAGGAAAGGGCCACGCGGCTGGAGCCGACATCGGTTTCGGCGCAGCAGGGGCCGGGGCCGCAGCGGCAGGCTTGGCAACAGCCTTCTTGACCGCAGCCTTCTTGGCGGGAGCCTTTTTGGCAGCCGCAGGCTTTTTGGCCGCAGCGGGCTTCTTGGCCGCGGCTTTCTTGGCTGCAGGCTTCTTGGCAGCAACCTTCTTCGCTGCCGGCTTCTTCGCCGCTACCTTCTTCGCTGCCGGCTTCTTGGCAGCAACCTTCTTGGCGGCGGGCTTCTTGGCAGCAACCTTCTTCGCTGCCGGCTTCTTCGCCGCTACCTTCTTCGCTGCCGGCTTCTTGGCAGCAACCTTCTTCGCAGCAGGCTTCTTGGCCGCAGCCTTCTTGGCCGCCGGCTTCTTCGCCGCTACTTTCTTCGCAGCAGGCTTCTTGGCCGCAGCTTTCTTAGCCGCCGGCTTCTTCGCCGCTACTTTCTTCGCAGCGGGCTTCTTCGCTGCAACTTTCTTCGCGGCGGGCTTCTTCGCCGCAGGCGCCTTTTTCTTCGCCGGCGCCTTCTTGGCCGCGGGGGCCTTCTTCTTGGCAACTGCCATTTCAATACCTCCTAAAGAGAGTTGAACTGCACACTCGTGATGACGTCTCCGAAGGATTCGATGACACCAGCACGACTGCAGGGGCGCGCGTACGCAAAAAGCATGCTTGTCGCGTATTCACACCACCGCAGCGGGGGACCGCACGCGTCTGGCATATGCGCCACGTGCGGGTTCGAGCGCGCCTCGGCACGCGCCCGCGCGACAGACGCGCGGGCTCCATGTGCGAGGCACTCGAGGATTCTTTGAGGGGAGAAAGGCCGTCACCGCGAACCGGAATCGGCTCGCGGCGCGGTATGGGGGCAGTCAGCCTGGGCTCAGTGTCGGGCGACACGCCTACCCCGTCGTTGAGACAGCAGGTGCTTCAGCCTTGCCAACCGGAAGCACCTCGCCTTGATTGTTTCGCAGGAACTTGCCGCTCCTCGATTTCCATTCGTCTACCCGGGAGAGCGCGGTTCACCGCGCCCGTCCGGCCCGTACTTCACTCCCACGTCAGCGTGCCTCCGGTCTGATACTCGGTGACCCGCGTCTCGAAGAAGTTCTTCTCCTTCTTGAGATCCACCATCTCCGACATCCAGGGAAACGGATTGGTCGCGCCCGGATACAAGGTGTCGAGACCGATCTGCTGACACCTGCGATTAGCGACAAATCTTAGGTATTCCTTAAACATCGGTGCATTCAATCCGAGTACGCCCCTCGGCATCGTATCCTCTGCGTAGCGATATTCCAACTCCACACCCTGCTGCATGAGGCCGCGGATCTCTTCGCGGAAGGCCTGAGTCCACAGTTGCGGGTTCTCCAGCTTGATCTGGTTGATCAGATCGATGCCGAAATTGCAGTGCATGGACTCGTCGCGGAGGATGTACTGATACTGCTCCGCGGCGCCCGTCATCTTGTTCTGCCGGCCGAGCGCGAGGATCTGCGCGAAGCCCACGTAGAAGAACAACCCTTCCATGATGCAGGCAAAAACGATCAGGCTGCGCAGCAGCTTCTGGTCGTTCTCGAGAGTGCCGGTCTTGAACTCCGGGTCGGTGAGGGTCTCGATGAAGGGGATCAGGAACTGGTCCTTGTCCCGGATGCTCGACACCTCGTGGTAGGCGTTGAAGATCTCGCCCTCGTCGAGCCCCAGGCTCTCCACGATGTACTGGTAGGCGTGGGTGTGGATCGCCTCCTCGAAGGCCTGCCGCAGGAGGTACTGCCGGCATTCCGGCGCGGTGATGTGACGGTACGTGCCCAGCACGATGTTGTTCGCGGCGAGGCTGTCGGCGGTCACGAAGAAGCCGAGGTTGCGCTTGACGATGAGGCGCTCGTCCTCGGTGAGCGCGCCCGGATCCTTCCACGTGGCGATGTCCCGGCTCATGTTCACTTCCTGGGGCATCCAGTGGTTCGCGCAGCCGGCGAGGTACTTCTCCCAGGCCCACTTGTACTTGAACGGGACCAGCTGATTCACGTCCGCCATGCCGTTGATGACGCGCTTGTCCTCCACGCGAACCCGGCCGTGGCCGTGGTCGCCGCGCGGTTCGGCAGGCGCCGGCCGGGGCGGCTGGAACCCGCCGCGGGCCGTCATCGGAATCGGTGTGGGCGGAAGGCTGTCCTCGAATTGCAGCATCGGTGGTGTCCTTGGTGACTATTGGGGGTGGTGTGCGAAGGGAAATGCCGCCGTCCTGAGCGCGCCGGCGATCCGGCTGCGCGTCGCGCCGCCCGCCATCCCCTCGCCGCGCACGACGAGGGTTCGAGGCAGCGCTGCGGACCTCACTGGCAGGCCTCGCATTCCGGGTTGTCGATGGAGCAGAACTTGGGTTCCGCCGCCGCATCGGCGGCCATTCCGAGCCCGCCGTGGGCCGGGACGGCATTCAGCTCGCCGCCGCGGCCTGTACTCTTCTCGGCAGAAGTTGCCGCCAGAGTGCGCAGGTAATAGGTGGTCTTGAGGCCGCGCAGCCATGCGAGCTTGTACGTGTCGTCCAGCTTCTTGCCGGATGCGCCGGCCATGTAGATGTTGAGCGACTGCGCCTGGTCGATCCATTTCTGCCGGCGGGAGGCCGCCTCCACCAGCCACGACGGCTCCATCTCGAACGCCGTCGCGTACAGCGCGCGAAGGTCGCCGGGAATCCGGTCGACGCGCGCCAGGCTGCCGTCGAAGTACTTGATGTCGGCGACCATGACCTCGTCCCACAGATTGCGCTCCTTCAGATCGCGCACGAGGTACTCGTTGGCCACGGTGAATTCGCCGGACAGGTTCGACTTCACGTAGAGGTTCTGGTAGTTCGGCTCGATCGAGGCCGACACGCCCACGATGTTGGCGATGGTGGCGGTCGGGGCGATCGCCAGGCAGTTGGAATTGCGCATGCCGTACTGCGCGATGCGCTCGCGCAGGGCCGACCAGTCGAGGGTCTCGGAGGTATCGACTTCCACATAGCCGCCGCGGGCTTCCGACAGCAGGGCGAGCGTGTCCTGGGGCAGGATGCCCTTCGACCAGAGGGAGCCTTCGTAAGTCGAATAGCGGCCGCGCTCCCGGGCGAGCTCGGTCGAGGCCCAGTAGGCGTAGTACGCCACGGCTTCCATCGAGCGGTCCGCGAACTCCACGGCTTCGCGGGACGCGTAGGGCACCCGCATCTCGTGCAGGCAGTCCTGGAAGCCCATGATCCCCAGCCCGACCGGGCGGTGCTTGAAGTTGGCGTTCCGGGCCTTGTTGACCGCGTAGTAGTTGATGTCGATGACGTTGTCGAGCATCCGCATGGCGGTGCTGACCGTCCGGCGGAGCTTGTCGACATCGAGCCGGCCGTCCTTCATGTGGGCGACCAGGTTCACCGAACCGAGGTTGCAGACCGCGATCTCGGACTCGGAGGTGTTGAGGGTGATCTCGGTGCACAGGTTGGAGCTGTGAACCACCCCGACGTGCTGCTGCGGCGAGCGCAGGTTGCAGGGGTCCTTGAAGGTGATCCAGGGGTGCCCCGTCTCGAACAGCATCGAGAGCATCTTGCGCCAGAGCTGCACCGCCGGGACCTTCTTGAAGAGCTTCAGCTCGCCGCGGGCGACCTTCTCCTCGTAGCGGTTGTAGGCGGTCTCGAACGCCTTGCCGAACTTGTCGTGCAGGTCGGGGGCGTCAGCCGGGGAGAACAGGGTCCACTCGCCGTTCTCCATCACCCGCTTCATGAACAGGTCGGGGATCCAGTTGGCGGTGTTCATGTCGTGGGTCCGGCGGCGATCGTCACCGGTGTTCTTGCGCAGTTCCAGGAACTCCTCGATGTCGAGGTGCCAGGTCTCGAGGTAGGAGCAGACCGCGCCCTTGCGCTTGCCGCCCTGATTGACCGCGACGGCCGTGTCGTTGACCACCTTGAGGAAGGGAACGACGCCCTGGCTCTTGCCGTTGGTGCCCTTGATATGGGAGCCCAGCGCCCGGACCGGCGTCCAGTCGTTGCCGAGTCCGCCCGCGAACTTGGAGAGCAGGGCGTTCTCCTTGATGGCGTCGTAGATGCCCTCGAGGTCGTCCGAGACGGTCGTGAGGTAGCAGCTGGAAAGCTGGGAGCGGTTCGTGCCGGCGTTGAACAGCGTCGGCGTGGAACTCATGAAGTCGAAGCTGGACAGCACGCCGTAGAACTCGATGGTGCGGGCTTCGCGGTCCACCTCGTTCAGCGCGAGGCCCATGGCGACCCGCATGAAGAACGCCTGGGGCAGCTCGATGCGACGGCCCTGGATGTGGAGGAAGTAGCGGTCGTACAGGGTCTGGAGACCCAGGTATCCGAACTTGAGGTCCCGGGAGGCGTCGAGCGCCTGGCCCAGCCGGGCCAGATCGAACGTGGCAAGCCGCTCGTCCAGCAGCCCGGCCTGGATGCCCTGGCGGATGAAGTGGGGGAAGTACTCGGCATAGCGCTGCGTCATCGCACGCTGGCCGGCAGGCTCGCCCAGGACTTCGAACCGGATGCTGTCGAGCAGCAGGCGGGCGGTGACGTAGCTGTAGGCGGGATCCTTCTCGATCAGGGCGCGGGCCGCGAGGACGGTGCACTTGCGCACCTCGTCCATCGAGACGCCCTCGTACACGTCGCGCATGATGTTCTGGAGGATCAGCGCCGGATCCACCGCAGCCCCGAGACCCTGGCAGGCATCCGCCACCAGCTCGTTCAGGCCCGCCATGTCGAGCGGCCGCAGGTTGCCGCCATCGTTGACGTTGATGGCGGCGGGCGCGTGCTGCGCTTCCTTCGCCTTGGCGCGCTCCTGGGCGCGCTGCTCCCGGTACAGAACGTAGGCGCGGGCGACGTCGTGCTCGCCGGAACGCATGAGCGCGAGCTCGACCTGATCCTGGATGTCCTCGATATGGACCGTGCCGCCCTGCGGCTGGCGGCGGACCAGCGCGCCGACGACCATGTCGGTCAGCTGTGCGACGAGTTCACGGACGCGGGCGGATGCGGCGCCCTGCCCGCCGTTGACGGCGATGAACGCCTTGGTCACCGCCACGGAAATCTTTCCAGGCTCGAATCCGACAACCGCGCCGTTGCGGCGGATCACCTTGTAGTCGCCAAATCGCGACTCCTTGGGGGCCGCAGTCTCAGCGGTACCGAAGACCGCGTCATCACGGCGAAGCATCGTGGATTCGGTGGAAAGCTGCATTCGTCCTCCTGACGGGGCTGCGCGCCGGCTGCACGCCACCCCTAGATGTTGTGCCTGGCGGTCTTGCTGGCCACCAGGGATCGAAGAGACACACAACATGTTGTGTGTCGAACCGTAGGCAAAGACAAATTCTAGTGTTTGGGTGTCGCGTGTCAAGCGCAACAGAACGGACTTATCCGGCTCGCATGGCGCCACTTAGTTGCATTCATGGCGCATTCGCGTGGCGGGTGCCGCGCGTCCGCGCGGCTGGCGCCGGTCCGATGACCGGCCACGACAGAGAGCCAGGCCGAACCGGGTCGACCGGTGGAGAGAAGGGAGCGTCAGCCGCGCATGCCGGCCCAGCGGGCGGCAGTCGCGACGGTGGCGAAATGAATGTCGACGGTATCTTCGATGCGGCGCGCGTACCCGCCCGCCATCGCAACCGCCACCGGCACTCCGGCGTCGAAGCAGAGGCGGAACACGCGGCGGTCGCGTTCGACGAGACCGTCCTTCGTGAGGGCGAGGCGCCCCAGACGGTCGTCGAGAAACGGGTCGGCTCCCGCAAGATAGATGGCCAGGTCGGCCTGCGATGCCGACAGGGCGTGACAGACACCGCCCTCGAGGGCCTCCAGGTACTCGTCATCCCCGCTGCCGTCCGGCAACTCGATGTCGAGATCGCTCTGTTCCTTCCGGAAGGGGAAGTTGTTGGCGCCGTGGATGGAGAAGGTGAACACGCTCGGATCGTGGGCGAGGATCGCCGCCGTCCCGTTGCCCTGATGCACGTCGCAGTCGATGACGACCACGCGCCGCGCCAGTCCTTCCGCCTGCATGGCGAGCGCCGCGACCGCACTGTCGTTGAAGACGCAGTACCCCTCGCCGTGGTCCCGGAACGCGTGATGGGTTCCCCCGGCGAGGTTCACGGCGACCCCCGATTGCAGCGCGGCGCGGCAGGCCTCGATGGTGGCGCCGGCCGACCGCCGGGACCGCTCCACCATTTCCGGTGACCACGGAAATCCGATGCGACGCACTTCCGCAGCGGTGAGATCGCCACGGGAGACCCGCTCGACGTAGTCCCGGTCGTGAGCGCGCATCAGTTCCGCGTCGGTGGCGGCGTGGGGCTCCGCCATCGCATCCGGCAACGCCAGGCCGGCCTCGGCGACCCTCGCCCGGAGCAGCGAGTACTTCTCCATGGGAAAGCGATGGCCTTCGGGCAGCGGCAGGACGAAGCGGTCGGTGTAGAAGATGCGCACGGCGCGGAGTTCGGGACGCGGGAACGAATCAGAACATGGCGCCGGGCGATCGGTTCACCAGGAAACCGCCGGCAGCGCGAATGCGTGCAGCGCGACGAACCGGATCCGCCGGGATCACGGGCGCCCGGCGAGCGCCCGGCGGAATCGCGGCCAGTCGAAGCACGGACCGGGATCGGTCTTGCGCCCCGGAGCGATGTCGCTGTGGCCCACGACATCGGCGATGGGGTAGCGGCGATGAATCGCGTCGGCGAGCGCCACCAGTGTTGTGTATTGAGCGTCCTCGAACGGCGTGTCGTCCGTGCCTTCGAGTTCGATGCCGATGGAGAAGTCGTTGCAGCGGCGCCGACCGGCCCATTCGGACTCGCCGGCGTGCCACGCACGGGCGAGACAGGAGACGAACTGGATCGGCGTACCGTCGCGACGCACCAGGAAGTGCGACGAGACTCTGAGACCACGCAGCCGGTCGAAGTACGGATGAGCGTCGCAGTCCAGGCGGCCGAGGAAGAGATCGGTGACTTCCGTGCCCCCGAACTGCCCCGGCGGCAGCGTGATGTTGTGAATGACGAGCAGATCGATCGGCGAACCGGCGGGCCGCTCGTCCTGATGGGGGGACGGGACCATCGTGGCCCGGTCCGCCCAGCCGGCGCCGTCGACCTGCCAGGCGCGTTGGTCAGGCAAGGATCACTCGATGCCGAGACGCTCCATCCGGTAGCGGATCGAGCGGAACGTGATCCCGAGCAGCTTGGCCGCCGCGGTCCGGTTGAAGCGGGTCTTCTCGAGCGCTTCGAGGATGGCCTCCCGCTCGACGCGATCCAGATAGTCCTGCAGCGGCCACTTGCCGTTGCTGCCGGCAGGCGCCGCCTCCCGGGTGACGATCTCGGGGGGCGTGATCTGGAGGTCTTCTTCCGTGATGCGGCCGTTGCTGCACAGCGCAAGCGCCCGCTCGAGGATGTTCTCGAGCTCTCGCACGTTGCCCGGGAAGTCGTACTGCTGGAGCGCCCGCATGGCACCGGGCTCGATGTCGGGTTTCGGCCCCTGGACGTTGCGGGCCAGCCGGTCGAGGATGATCTCGGCGAAGGTCGGGACGTCTTCCCGCCGGTCACGCAGCGCAGGCATGCGCAGCTCGATCACGTTGAGCCGGTAGTACAGGTCATGGC
>CAZEDA010000123.1:0-9348 GCA_964510915.1 uncultured Rhodocyclaceae bacterium
CGATCAGGCGGTGCATCACGTACTTGTGTATCCACCACTCGAACCAGTTCGAGAAAGCGAACACCGGGACCACGAGCAGCCATTCCCAGGTGGCGTCCACCATGCGTGAAAGGCAGAAGGCGATGACGGAGATTCCCACCCCGTACATCACGCCGATGTGAAGGAGCCCGTTGTACAGGGGGCTGATCTGCGCCTGGTACTGCGCGCGGAACGCGCGCTGCCGTTCGGACATCATGGGCTTTCCTCCTTCGCCGCATCGGGAAGCGGCAGCTGCAACCGGCGCGGACGCTGCCGTGGCGCCGCGGACGACGACACTCTATCCCTGATATATCAGCTACGCAACCGGGGGTGTCCCCGCCGTGCGGGTGAAGGCCTCGATGACGTCCAGCAGGGCGTCCAGCGCCGCGGCCGCGGCGTCCGGCCTGCCTTCGCCGATGGCGCGGGCGACGGCAGCGTGCAGCCGGGCGGATTCCGGAAGATCGGCTGCCTGGCGATAGTGGTGGAACCAGAATCGCCGGGCTAGCGGCTGCAGCGTCTCCATGGCGGCGGAGGCGAACTCGTTGCGTGCACTCGCCAGGCATTGCTCGTTGAATTCACGGTCGGTCCGCAGAAAAGTCACGTCGTCGCCCGCGAGTCCGGAACGCTCGAACGCCTCGGCGAGTTCGAGAAACCGGGCTCTCTCTTCCCGGGTCGCGACCGCTGCCGCGCTTCGGGCCACCAGGCGCTCGACTTCCCGCCTCACCGCCAGCAGGCGCAGCTGGGCGTGAGGGTCGATGGGCGAGATGAGAATCCCCTTGCGGGGCAGCACCTTCACGAGGCCCTGATGCACGAGCCGCTGCAGGGCTTCCCGGATCGGCGTGCGACCGATCCCGAGCCGTCCGCACAACTGCTGTTCCGTCACGGTCGCGCCCGGCGCGAGTTCGAGGCGGACGATCATTTCCTCCAGTGCCGAATACGCGACCGCAGTCAGCGAACTGGAGGAGGGCGTGTCCGGAGGCGATTCGCGAGGGACGTCGTCAATCAAGTCCATCCGCTCCGTCGCCTGCAGGCGGAAACCGCACTTCCACCCGGGTGCCACGTCCGGACCGGGCGGTGTCGATCCGCGCGGTGGCGCCTTGTTCGCGGGCGAACTCGCGAACGATGGCGAGTCCGAGGCCCGTGCCGGCCGCAGTGGCGTCCGCGCCGCGGTGAAAGCGCTCGAACATGCGTTCGCGGTCCTGTTCGGGGATGCCGGGCCCGTCGTCTTCCATGGCCAGCACCGTCCCGGTGTCGTTCACTTCGATGCTCACTGTGGCAACGCTTCCGGACGGGCAGTGCTTCAGGGCGTTGTCGATCAGGTTCGCGAGGATTTCCCGCAGGAGCACCGGGTCGCCACGGACGACGGCGGGCGCCGTCGGGGCTTCGTACCCGAGATCGATGCCGGTCTCGAGAGCGCGGGCGATCCAGTCGGACGTCACCGTGCGCGCGAGCCGGTCGAGGTCCACCGCCTGGCTGGCTGGTACCGAGCTCAGATGGGATTCCGCCCGCGCGAGCGACAGGAGCTGCGTGACGAGAGAGGACAGGCGCGTGGACCCCGCGACGATGTTCTGCAGCACTGCCGGCAGCGCGGCAGGGTCGCGCGTTCGCAGGGCCATCTCCGATTGCGTCTTGATGCCGGCGATCGGCGTCCGGAGCTGGTGCGCGGCGTCCGCCACGAACCGGCGCTGCGCGCTCAGCATCTCGTCGACCCTGGCGAGCAGCCCGTTCAGTGCGTGCACGAGCGGACGGACCTCGCGAGGTGCGGACGACTCGGGCAGCGGCCCGAGATCCTCCGGTGAGCGATCCCGCAGAAGCTGGGCGAGGCGGGTGAGGGGGCTGAGGCCGGCGTCGACGCCGACCCAGACGCTGACGGCACCGAGGGCGACCAGCACCAGCAGCGGGACCAGCATGCCCGCAATGATTTCGAAGGCCAGCATGTCGCGCTTCACCACCGTCTCCGCGACCTGCACGATGATGGGCAGCGCGCCCGGCCGGTACGTGGCCACCCGGATGGGCAGGCCGTCGAAGCTCGCATCGTCGCAGACCGGCGCAGCGTCGGGCTCCGGAATCTGCGCGGGCGCGGGAAGCATCCGGTGGCCTGCGATGAACCCGCCTTCGAGGTCGGTGACGCGATAGTAGGTCTTGTCCCGCTGATCGGAGGACAGCATGTGCTGGGCTTCCGTCGGCAGGTGCAGCGACAGTCCCGTGGGATCGCGGCGCGTGAGCTGCGAGAGCGCCACCGCCGTATCCGAGATCCAGTTGTCGTAGACCTGATTGGCGAACCGGAACGACGCGTAGTAGGCGAGTCCGGCGCTGACCACCAGCAGCGCGACGAGGGGAACGACGAGCCGCGCGAACAGGCGACCGCGAAGGGACTGGGTCTCAGGCATCTTCGCCGGTCTTGTCCAGCAGGTAGCCCAGGCCGCGGACCGTGCGGATGTTCACGCCGGCCGGTTCGATCTTCTTGCGCAGCCGATGCACGTAGACCTCGATGGCGTTGGTGCCGACCTCCTCGTCCCAGCCGGTGAGCGCATCGAGCATCTGGTCCTTGCCGACGACCCGCCCGGCGCGCCGGGCGAGCACTTCCAGCACCCCGAATTCGCGCGATGACAGTTCGATGCGCCGACTGCCGTGATAGGCCGAGCGGCCGTTCACGTCGATCACGAGTTCCCCCAGCTGCATCCGGCCCGTGAGACTCGGTTGCTGGCGCCTCAGCAGCGCGCGAACGCGCGCTTCCAGTTCCGGCAGGTCGAAGGGCTTTGCGAGGTAGTCATCGGCGCCCGCATCGAGGCCGGCCACCCGGTCGTCGAGGGAATCGCGGGCCGTCAGCACGAGCACCGGCACCCCGGAGCGATTCGCACGCAGGCGGCGCAGCACGTCGAGCCCGTCCATCCGCGGCAGGCCGAGGTCGAGGATCACGAGATCGTAGGGATACTGGCGCAGCGCCTGGTCCGCTTCGACGCCGCTGTCCGTGTGGTCCACCGCATGACCCGACGCGCGCATCGCCCGGATGAGTCCGTCGGCGATGAGTGGGTCGTCCTCGACGATCAGCAGACGCATGCAGGCAACGCTCCGAAGTAAGTTGGCCGTAAGGCTACCCCCTCAGTATCGGTCCCGTCGAGGCTCGCGCAGGGCCTGACACCTTATCGGAGTGTTGCGGAAGACATGGATATCGGTTGGAGGTCAGCGCTCGCCGCTGTGATCCTGGCAGTCATCTCGGGCGCGGTATCCGCGTACGCGGCGGACCCGCCACGGCCGCATCCGCTGCGGCTTGCCGAGGTCGTGGACCTCCTGCAGCGCAACAACCGCGACATCCGGCTGGCGAGGCGGGCGGTCGATGTCGCACGCGCGATCAACCTGAGTGCGGCCGCACGACCGAATCCCGTACTCGCGGCGGGGACGACGGCCATCGATCCGCGCAATCCGGGTGCCGGGGCGCTCTGGTCGAAGCCCTTCGACACCGTCGTGCAGGTGTCGCAGCTGTTCGAGCGCGGCGGCAAGCGGGACCTGCGGGACGAAGGAACGAGGCTCGCCGCTGGCGCGAGCGGTGACGATCTCGCCGATGTCATCCGACAGCAAGTGCGAACCGGGACATCTCTCTACTACGATCTGCTGGGCGCGCAGGCCCGCGTGCGCATCGCCGATGACACGCTCGAACTGCTCGCGCGTACCGTGGCCGCGGCGTCGCTGCGATTGAAGGCGGGGGACATCGCGCCGTCCGACCTCTCGCGAATCCGGGTGGACCTGCTGCGAGCGGAGAACGATCGCAGCCAGGCCATCGCGGTGCGGGAGCGCGCCCGCGCAGACCTCGCCTTCGCGCTGGGTCTCGAAGGGGAAGCGGCCGCGCTCGAAGCCGTGGATCCGTGGCCCGAGGTGGAGACCGCAGTCATGCCGGGCGACATCGCGGCTGTCGTCTCGGCCCGTGCCGATGTGCATGCGGCCGCGACGCGCGTCACTGCCGCCGAAAAGTTTCGCGCCCTTGCCCGTGCTCTGCGCACGCGGGACGTCACCGTGGCGGCACAGGTCGAGCGCTATCCGGGCCAGGTGCATGCGAACACCATCGGGGTGGGTGTGAGTGTCCCGCTGTTTCTCAACTATGACTACGAAGGCGAGATCCGACGCGGCGAGGCCGAGTATCTTGCGGCACAGGATTCCCTGGAGCGCGTGCGTGCCGCCGCCCTCGTCGAGATCCGTCAGGCGTGGTCCGATCTCGCTGCTGCGCAGGATCGCGTGCGGCGCTTCGACCGGGAACTGCTCGCCGAGGCCACAAGGGCAGCCGGCGCCGCCGAATTCGCCTATCGCAATGGAGCGCTCGGTGTGATCGATCTGCTCGACGCACGCCGGGTCCTCGTGGCAACCCAGGTGGATGCCGTGTCGGCCCGAACCGATCTCGGCAAGGCCGCCGCCGCTTGGCGCGCCGCCACGCAACCGGTGGAAATCACGCGATGAAGACACGCAGCGCACTCGCCATCGGCGTCCTCGTGCTCGCCGCAGCCGCGGCCGGCGCGCTCTGGTATCCCGGCCGTGAGCAAGGTCACACGCCCGTCGCGCATCCCGTCGATGCCGTTCCGGACTCGCCCGGACCGGACGTGCTGCGGTTTCCACCCGGGGCGCCGCAGCTCGCCTATCTGAAGAGTGAAGTCGCGGAGGTCCACCCCGAGCCGCTCACCGACGCGCTCCCGGGACGGATCACGTACGACGAGGATCTCACCGCGCGCGTGAGCGCGCCCCTCGCAGGCCGCGTTACGCGCATCGTCGTGGACCTCGGCGGGGCGGTCACCAAGGGGGCGCCGCTCGCCTACCTCGAGGCGCCCGACTACTCCCAGGCGATGGCGGATCGCAATCGCGACGAACTCGAACTGAAGCGTGCCCGTCAGGCCTTCGACCGGGCGAAGCTGCTGTATGACGGCGGCGTCATGCCGCGCAAGGAGTTCGAGGGTGCGGAGATCGGCCTGCGTGAGGCCGAGGTGGAACTTGCCCGGGCGCGGCGGCGGCTCGAAGCCCTCGGGCAGGGCGGCGGAGAGGCCGACGGCATGTTCGTGCTGAGGGCGCCGGTCAACGGCGTGATCACGGAACGCTCGATCAATCCGGGCACGCAGGTCGGGCCGGACTCTCCGGATCCGCTGTTCGTGATCTCGGACCCTCGGCACCTGCGCGTCGTCGTCGAAGTGCCTGAACAGCAGATCGGCGCGCTCGCCAGGGGGCAGATGGCCGGCGTCGAGGTGGACGCCTATCCCGGCCGGACCTTCCAGGCGGAGGTCGTGCACGTCGGTGACGTGCTGGATGCGTCGACGAGACGAATCCAGGTCCGCGCTCGCGTCGACAACGAAGATCGTCTCCTCAAGCCGGAGATGTATGCGCGCGTCGTGCCGCTGGCGTCGGCAGAACCGCACCGCGTTCGCATTCCGAACGCGTCTCTCGTCACGGCGGGCGTGAAGAACTACGTGTTCGTGGAACGTACCCCGGGCGAGTTCGTGCATCGCCTCGTGACGCTGTCGGCCCAGGGGCGCGATTACACCTTTCTCAAGGGCGGCGTGGCGCCAGGGGAGCGTGTGGTCACCAGCGGTGCGCTGCTGCTGCAGTCGGAGCTTCAGGGCAGATGACGCGAACCGGGAGCCGCCCTCCATGCTAGAAAAGATCGTCACGTTCGCCCTGCAGCAGCGGGTGTTCATCGTCGTCGTGGCCGTGATCGTCGCGGTGGCGGGCTGGTTCGCGTGGACCCGGTTGCCGATCGAGGCCTTCCCCGATGTGCAGGACGTGCAGGTCATCGTCGTCACGCAGTATCCCGGGCAGGCGCCGGAGGAGGTGGAGCGATCCATCTCCATGCCGATCGAGCGCGAGATGACCGGGGTCGCGCGGCTCGCCCAGATCCGCTCCGTGTCGATGTTCGGGCTCTCGGTCGTCACGGTGACCTTCGCGGACAAGACCGACGACTACTTCGCCCGGCAGCAGGTCATCGAAAAGCTCCAGGGGGTGTCGCTGCCTCCAGGGGTGACGCCCACGCTCGCGCCGCTCACCAATGCCGTCGGCGAGGTCTATCGCTACATCGTGCAGGCGCCGCCCGGCATGCCGGCCGCCGAGGTAAGGGCGCTGCAGGACTGGGTGATCCGGCCGGCCCTGCGGAGAGTCGCCGGTGTCGTGGAGGTGGTGAGCTTCGGTGGCGAGGTGAAGGAGTATCAGGTGCGGATCGACCCGCAGCGGCTGCGCAAGAACGGCGTCACGCTGCAGCAGGTATCCGATGCCATCGCGGCCAACAGCGGCAATGCGGGCGGCGGCATCATGCGTCGCGGTGACGAGGCGCTGGTCGTGCGCTCGATCGGCCTGTTCCGCTCCGTCGACGACATTTCCCGCGTGGTGGTCGTGTCGCGAAACGGCGTGCCGGTGCTGGTGGGCGACGTCGCGACGGTGGCGGTCGGTTCCCGGCCGCTGTCCGGCGTCGTCTCCTTCGGCGATCAGGATTCGGTGGTCCAGGGCATCGTGCAGATGACCAAGGGACAGAATGCCAGCCAGGTGGTGGCGAACCTCAAGGCCGGCATGGAGGAATTGAAGTCCAAGCTGCCCCCGGGTGTCGCGCTCGTGCCCTACTACGACCGGACCCAGCTCGTCGATCACACCGTGCATACGGTGACGGAGAATCTCGCCCTCGGCGCGGGCCTCGTCGTGGCGATCCTGCTCTTCTTCCTGCGCAACTGGCGCGCTGCGGCGATCGTGGCCGGCGTCATTCCGCTGTCCCTGTTCGTCGCGTTCATTCTCATGGACGCTCGCGGGGTATCGGCGAACCTGATCTCCCTCGGTTCGGTCGACTTCGGCATCATCATCGACAGCGCGGTGGTGCTGGTCGAGGCGCTGATGGTGAAGCTGGCGCTGTCGCAGCGCGAGAGTGCGCAGCCTTCCACCTACGCCGGGCGCATGCACACGCTGCGAAACACGGCGGTGTCGATGGGCAGCCCGATCCTGTTCTCGAAGGCCATCATCATCCTCGCGTTCCTGCCGATCTTCACGTTCCAGCGGGTGGAGGGGAAGATCTTCTCGCCGATGGCCTACACGCTGTCTTTCGCGCTCGTGGGTGCCATCGTGCTCACGCTGACGCTCGTGCCCGCGCTGCTGTCGTTCGCGGTGCGATCCTCCGACATGGCCGAGCGCCACAGCGCGTGGATGGACGGCGCGCGAGAGTGGTATCGGCGCAAGCTCGTGACGGTGTGGCGGCGCCGCAATGTCGTGATCCTCGGCAGCCTCGCAATCCTGGCGGCTGCCGTGGGGGGCGCCACGCAGCTCGGGAGTGAATTCCTGCCGAAGCTCGACGAGGGCAATCTGTGGCTCACCATCACCCTGCCGCCGGCCACGTCGATGGAGAAGACCGGCGAGGTCGAGAAGGTGGTGCGCGGCATCCTGCGCAGCTACCCCGAGGTGCGCAGCGTCGTGAGCCAGGTCGGCCGACCGGACGACGGTACCGACCCCAAGGGCCCCAACAACATGGAGATCATGGCGGAGTTCGCGCCGCGCGATACCTGGCGTTTCCCCGACAAGGATTCGATGATCGCCGACATGACGCGGAAGATCCGTGCGATGCCCGGCGTGCCGACCAATTTCTCCCAGGTGATCGAAGACAGCGTCGAGGAGGCCATGTCGGGCGTGAAGGGCGAGATCGCCGTGAAGATCTACGGCCCCGATCTCGAGATCCTCGAAGACAAGGGCGAGCAGGTCGCACGCGTGCTCTCGGGCATCCGCGGCAGTGCCGATGTGGCGGCCATCAAGGTGGGCGGAGCATCGGAGCTCACGCTGACGATCGACCGCGAGAAGCTGTCCCGTTACGGGCTCAACGTGCAGGACGTGAACGACGCCGTGGCCACGGCTTTCGGCGGGCGGGCGGTCGCCGCGTTCTTCGAGCCCGGCCGGGTGTTCGACGTGACGGTTCGCCTGGCGGCGCCGTTCCGGCAGGCCGCCGATGACGCCGCGGAGATTCCGCTCGCCCTGCCCGGCGGCGGCGGGGCGACGATCCCGCTCGGGGAGGTCGCGAAGATAGAGACCCGCCAGGGAGCGGCGCGCATCTCGCGGGAAGCCGGCGGGCGGACGGTCGCGGTCAAGGCCAACCTTCTCGGCCGCGACCAGGGCAGCTTCGTCGCGGAAGCCCGCGCCAAGGTGGCTGCGCAGGTCCGGCTGCCGCCGGGCTACACGCTGACCTGGGGCGGGCAGTTCGAGAACCAGCAGCGCGCGCTCGCCAGACTGAAGGTGATCGTCCCCCTGTCCGTGCTGGGGATTTTCGTGCTGCTGTTCTGGGCGTTCCGCTCCATCCCGACGGCGCTCGTCGTTCTGGCCATGGTCCCCTTCACCCTGGTCGGCGGCATTCTCGGCCTGGCGCTGGCCGGTCTGCACCTCTCGATCTCCGCAGCCGTTGGCTTCATCGCGGTGGCCGGCATCTCGGTGCAGAACGGGGTGATCATGGTGGAGCGGTTTCTCGAGGCCCTTCGGGAGGGGGCTTCGCTCGAGCAGGCGGTCGTCGACGGGGCAGTGGAGCGGTTGCGCCCGATCGTGATGACCGCTCTTATGGCCGGCCTCGGCCTCCTGCCCGCGGCGCTGTCCCACGGGATCGGCTCCGAGACCCAGCGCCCCTTCGCCGTGGTCATCGTCGGCGGAATTGTTTCCGCTACGGTATTCACTTTGCTTCTACTTCCCTTGCTGTACTCGCTGGCGGCCGAAAAGCTGACGAATCGTTCGGTTTAGCGGTCCCGCTGGGCAGCCTGGAATGCGAGACCGCCCGAAGTCCCTGGGCTTAGCCTCTGATTTTTGGTATTTTCTGACGTATTGGACATAGGGTCCGGTCGTGGCGCGAAGAATCCCTTCAGTCACCGTGCCGGGCACCGTAAACGTGCAGGTACAGGCGCGAAGGCGTCTGCTTTGCTTACACCGGTCAAGGAACAACGATGCGCAAGTGGTTGGTTACCCTGGCTCTGGCGGTTCTGGGCCCCGCTGCCCCGGCTTTCGCGGCAGAAGCGGCGACCCCCCGGCTCGAATCCAATGCGGTTCTGGTGGTGGATCAGCAGGACGGCGTCCCGCTCTACGGCAAGAACACCAACGCGATCATGCCGATCGCATCCATCACCAAGCTCATGACGGCGGTGGTGGTCCTCGACGCGAACCAGCCTCTGGAAGAGGAACTGGCGGTCACCTACGACGACCTGGATTTCGTGAAGGGCACCCGTTCCCGCCTCGGCGTCGGTACCGTGCTCACCCGGGGTGAAATGCTGAAGCTGGCCCTGATGGCCTCCGAGAATCGTGCGGCTTCCGCCCTCGGACGCCACTATCCCGGCGGCCTGCCCGCTTTCGTGGCGG
>CAZEDA010000124.1:0-9027 GCA_964510915.1 uncultured Rhodocyclaceae bacterium
GGCTGCTCCCCGCGCGGGAGTTCCCGCTGGACGAGGAAGGCCGCACCCAGTTCCGCCGGCGCTTCCGCGAGGTGTTCGAAGGCGACCCTTCCAAGCGCCGGCTGTACAAGGACATCGGGTCCGGCTCGACCCCGCCCGGCATCGAGTACTACCTGCCGCTCTTCTTCGAGGAAACGGCGGTCATCACCGACTACCTGCCGGAGGACACCGTCATCGCCCTGCAGGGCGACGTGCCGGGTGCCATCGCCGGGTTCTGGCGCGATACGCAATCGCGATACGACCTGCTGCGGGGGGATGCCAACCAGCCCATCCTCCCGCCCGCGGCGCTCTACCAGCGCGACGAAGAATTCTTCACGTCGCTGAAGCCGTATGGACGCGTGGAGCTCGGTCGCGGTGAGGCCGGTCAGGATCTGCAGGTGCAGGCCCTGCCGCCGCTCGCCGTCGACCGCCGCGCCCAGGATCCGCTGAGCGTCTTCCGGGCGTTCGCGCAGGGCTTCCCGGGACGCATCCTGCTAAGTGCCGACGGGCCCGGCCGGCGCGAAACCATGCTGGAGTTCCTCCGGACCCACGACTTCGAGCCGACGAGCGCGGAGACTGCCGCGGAGTTTCTGGCCAGCAACGATCGCCTGGCGCTCACCGTTTCGCCGCTTGCCGACGGCTTCGCTCTCCCCGCGGCAGGCGTGGCGTTCGTGACGGAGACCGAGCTGTACGCCCTGTCGTCACGTGCGCGCAGCCGGGAGCGCGAGAAACGGACGTCCGCGGAGAACGTGCTCCGCGACCTCTCCGAGGTAAAGGTGGGCGACCCCGTGGTCCATGAGAATCACGGCATCGGCCGATATCTGGGTCTGGTGACGATGGAACTCGGCGACGACCCCGGTGAGTTCCTGCTCCTCGAGTACGACGGCGGTGATCGGCTCTACGTGCCGGTGTCCCAGCTGCAGGTGATCAGCCGGTATGCCGGCGCAGCCCAGGAGTCCGTGACGCTGCATCGTCTCGGCAGCGGCGACTGGCAGAAGGCGCGCCGCAAGGCCGCCCAGCAGGTGCGCGATACCGCGGCGGAACTCCTGCACCTGTATGCCAAGCGGGCTGCGCGGGAGGGCCATGCGTTCACCGTGAAGCCGCAGGACTACGAGACCTTCGCCGCGGGCTTCCCGTTCGAGGAGACGCCGGACCAGGCAGCGGCGATCACCTCCGTCATCGCGGACCTCCAATCCGGCAAGCCGATGGACCGCCTGATCTGCGGCGACGTGGGCTTCGGCAAGACCGAGGTCGCCCTGCGTGCCGCCTTCGTCGCAGTGGCCGACGGCAAGCAGGTCGCCGTGCTCGTGCCCACGACGCTGCTCGCCGAACAGCATTTCCAGAATTTCTCCAACCGCTTCTCCGACTGGCCCGTGCGGCTCGCCGAACTGTCGCGCTTTCGCACGACCAAGGAAGCTGCGGCCGCGGTCAAGGGGATCGAGCAGGGTGCCATCGACATCGTCATCGGCACGCACAAGCTGCTCTCCGCCGACGTGAAGTTCCACAACCTCGGCCTGGTGATCATCGACGAGGAACACCGATTCGGTGTGAGGCAGAAGGAGCGCCTGAAGCAGCTGCGGGCGGAAGTCGACGTCCTCACGCTCACGGCAACGCCGATCCCCAGAACGCTTGCGATGTCGCTCGAAGGCCTGCGCGAGTTTTCCGTGATTGCCACGGCGCCGCAGCGCCGCCTCGCCATCAAGACGTTCGTATCGCGCTTCTCCGAAGGGCTCGTGCGGGAAGCGGTGCTGCGCGAGCTCAAGCGCGGCGGTCAGGTGTACTTCCTGCACAACGAAGTGGAGACCATCGGAAACTGGGAAGCGAAGCTCCAGGCGCTGCTCCCCGAAGCACGCATCCGCGTCGCCCACGGCCAGATGGGCGAGCGCGATCTCGAACACGCCATGCGCGACTTCTACCAGGGCCGGTTCAACGTGCTGCTGTGCACGACGATCATCGAAACCGGCATCGACGTGCCCACGGCAAACACGATCATCATCAATCGTGCAGATCGGTTCGGTCTCGCGCAGCTGCATCAGCTGCGAGGCCGGGTCGGCCGGTCGCACCACCAGGCCTATGCCTATCTGATGACGCCCGACGAGGAAGCCATCACAGCCCAGGCAAAGAAGCGTCTC
Source organism: uncultured Rhodocyclaceae bacterium (assembly GCA_964510915.1). Taxonomy (GTDB): domain Bacteria; phylum Pseudomonadota; class Gammaproteobacteria; order Burkholderiales. Next base: position 2,151 of record CAZEDA010000124.1, read on the forward strand.
GAGGCGATCCAGATGATGGAAGAACTCGGCTCCGGGTTCTATCTGGCGATGCACGACCTGGAGATCCGCGGCGCGGGTGAAGTCCTGGGGGATTCGCAGAGCGGCGAGATGCAGCAGGTGGGCTTCAGCCTGTACATCGACATGCTGAACCATGCCGTGCGCTCCCTGCGAAATGGCAAGGAGCCGGACCTCGAAGGACCGCTGCACGCCACGGTGGAAATCAATCTCCACGCTCCTGCCCTGCTCCCGAGCGACTACTGCAACGATGTCCACGCCCGGCTGGTGCTCTACAAGCGCCTCGCCGGTTGCGAGAATGTCGAGTCCCTGGAGAAGCTCGGCGAGGAAATCGTCGATCGCTTCGGACGTCTGCCCGACCCCGCGAAGGCGCTGGTGGAGACGCACCGTCTGCGACTCATGGCGGAACCCCTCGGCGTCGTGCGGATCGATGCGGCCCCCGAACAGATCGTGCTCACGTTCCGTCCGAACCCGCCAATCGAGCCCTCCCGCATCATCTCGCTCATCCAGTCACGCAAGGGCTGGCGCCTCGCCGGCCCCGAGAAACTGCGCATCGAGACCAAGCTCTCGGAAGTCGCGATGCGCATCGTGCGGGTTCGTGAGATCCTCAAAGATCTCTGCGAACCTCCGACCGAGCCCCCGTCAACCGCCAAGAAGCGCCCATGACCGGAACCGTCTACGACTTCGACTCGACACTTGATCGCGCCGGCACCTGGAGCCTCAAGTGGGATCGCTACCGGGGACGGGACGTCATTCCGATGTGGGTCGCCGACATGGATTTCCGGTCACCGCCGGAGGTCGTCGCGGCCCTGCACGCGCGCGTGGACCACGGCGTGTTCGGTTACGTGGAGCCGGGGCCCGAATTGGCGGACACGATCATCGCGCGCCTGGCGGAAAGCTACGGCTGGACGCCGAGGCGCGAGTGGTTCGTCTGGCTGCCCGGGCTCGTGTCGGGTCTCAACATCGTCTGCCGCGCGGTGGGCGAGCCCGGCGACGAGGTGATCACAGGCGTTCCGATCTACCCTCCTTTCCTCTCGGCGCCGGTGAACGCACAACGCCGCTGTGTCCGGGTCCCTCTCACGCTGGAAGGGCAGCGATGGGGTTTCCCGGCGGCCAGCCTCGAGAGCGCCGTCACGGATCGCAGCCGCCTATTCCTGTTGTGCAATCCGCACAATCCGGTCGGACGTGCCTACGACCGCAGTGAACTCGAAGCGCTCGCCGAAGCATGTCTGCGTCGCAATCTCATCGTGTGTTCGGACGAGATCCACTGCGGTCTCGTGCTCGACGAGGGCATCCGCCACATCCCCTTTGCCTCGCTGAGCGACGAGGTGGCCGCACGCACCATCACGCTGATGGCGGCGTCGAAGACCTTCAACCTGCCGGGCCTCGGGAGCGCGTTCGCGATCATCCCCGACCGCGCGCTACGCGCGCGGGTGACAGGCGTGATGCAAGGCGTGGTGCATCGGCCGATGACGATCGGCCTGTGGGCAACCCTCGCCGCCTACCGCGACGGCGAACCCTGGCGCAAGGCGCTCGTGGCGTATCTGCGCATCAACCGCGATCTCGTTTCGGAACGGGTGTCGCGCTGGCCGGGGTTCTCGATGACTCACGTTGAGGCCACCTACCTGGCGTGGCTCGACTGTCGCGATAGCGGGATGGCGGATCCCCGGAAGGCATTCGAAGACGGCGGGGTCGGGCTCTACGAAGGCGCAGACTTCGGCACGCCCGGATTCCTGCGCCTCAACTTCGGCTGCCCGCGTTCGCAACTGATGGAAGCGCTCGATCGGATGGAGCGCGTGATCTCAGGCGGAAAGCTCGCGTAGAACGATTCTCCCCTGGGAATCAGAAGCGCCCGACGAGGGTCACCCGCAACTGCCGCGGCTCCACCGGGTGGAAGTGCCTGTCGTTCACGCCGTCTCCCCCGCCGCCGCCGGGACACGCGGGCACGACCCCCACTTCGCTGCGCAGGCACGACCCGTAGAAGTAAGTGATGTCATCCCGGCGACTGCCGAAGAGGTTCAGCACATCCAGATGGATCCGGAGATCCTTCTCGAGTGCATATCCGAGCCGGAGATTCGCGATGGTCGTGCCCTGGGAGCGCTGCGAGTTGTCCTCGATCAGCGGACGGGGGCCGAAGTGCCGGACCTGCAGCGCACCGAACCACGGACCGAAGCCGTCGACGGTCACGCCGAGCGTGGCCACTCTCTCCACTGCGCCGGGAATCCGATCCCCCGCGGGATTGTTGACGAACCGGGCGCGGGTGATGGCGAGTTCGGCATCGATGAGCATCCAGTCGACCGGCCGCGCATAGTTGATCCACTCGATGCCACGCCGCTCACTCGGGAAACTCGCTTCCGTGGTACCGGCATCGCCCACGAACAGCAGTTCGGAGTCCTGCTTGAGTCCCCACAGCGCGAGCGAGCTCTGGATGTTGGGGATGATTTCCGTGCGAATGCCCAGCTCGGCACCTCGCGTGCGCACCAGAGGTTTCACGCGATCCACCAGCGTGTTCGGGTCCTTGGGGTCCACGCGGATGACGGTGCCGCGCGCGTCGTTGCTGTGGAAACCGTAGCCCGCGTTCACGAAGTATTCGGTCTGGGCCCACGGGCCGAAGATGAGCGAGAGCTTCGGGGAGAACAGGTTGTCCGTTCGCTTGCCGGAGTTCGCCGCAAGGTTGCTGTTGACGTCGAAACGGTAGTGATCCATCCGGACGCCCGCCAGGGTGCGGAACCATGACAACCACTGCGCCGAGTTCTGGACGTACAGACCGACACTCATCTGCCGCACCGAGTCTTCGCGGGTGGTACCGGTGATCGAGCGCGCCTGGGTGTCGTAGAGCGCAACGCGACGGATGTCGTCGTAGCGTGACTGCATGCCGACCGTGGTCACGGTCTCGATGCCCATGAAAGGCGTCACCACGGCGTAGCTGGGATTGAAACCGTAAACGGTGCGGCTGTCCTTCTGCTGGAACTGGTCGCCCGTCACCGGATTGGCCGCGAAGTACGTGAAGTTCGACCAGAGGTCGAGGCCGTAGTTGATCAGGTAGCTGTCGACTCGCAGCGAGCCCTTGGCGAGGGGCCTGTTGCCGGAGAACGAGGCGCTGTAGCGATGGGTGCGTCCGCCGTCCGTGGGGTCGAGGTTGCCGTACAGGCCGATGAGGCCGCTGTCCACCGCACGCTGGGGAATCTGGTCGGTGGCGTTCCACTTCGACTCGTAGCCCATGACGGTGAAGGAGAACCCGTCGCGTTCATTGCCCTGGCTGTAGCGCAGCACGGCGTTCAGCTTGCGGAGCTTCTGCTCGAGGTCCCAGGGCCCGTTGTTGCCGACGACTTCGAGCCCGTAAAGAAGGTTGCCGGACGCGAACTCCGTCGAGTTGGCCAGGACGCCGCGCCGGAAATTGTTGGAACCGAGGGTGACACTGGCAATGCCGTTCGGCAGCTTGTCGAAGTATCGAATGCGGGCAACGCCCGCCGAGGAGAAGTCGCCTTCTTCCGCGTAGTAGGGGCCTTTCCGGAAGCCGACGCGCGAGACCAGTTCCGGAATGACGAAGTTGATGTCGGCGTAGCCCTGACCGTGGCCGTGCGTCGGCATGTTGACCGGCATGCCGTCCACCCACAGGGCGAAGTCGGTCCCGTGGTCCAGGTTGTATCCGCGGAGGAAGTACTGGTTCGCCTTGCCGTCCCCGCTGTGCTGGGTGACGATCATTCCGGGCACCAGTTCCACGATCTCGCCCGTGCGCAGAAGGGGACGGGTCTCGATCCGCTTCGACGTCACCCCGCCTTCGCTCGCGGAGTCGGATGTCCGGATGCCGGTTTCGTAGTGCCCGATCACGTGCACCGTCGGTGCCGCGACTTCCTGGTGGGCGTGAGCCACCGGAATGGCGGCCAGCGTGCCGGAGAGGATCCAGCAGGAACGGCGGATGGGTTGGCGCGGGAAGCGCATGCAGGCCATTTGGGTCTTCTCCCCCGGTGCGCGCCGTGGAGACGGTCCGGATAAGCGGTAGGATACGTTTTTAATTCATCATACACAGTCCCGGCGCACAATCGCAACGTCTTCAGGACCCCCAAGAGCCATGGAACGATTCACCATCTCACTCAGCCAGGACCTCGCCCGCGCTTTCGACGACCTGATCCAGCGCAAGGGGTATCAGAACCGCTCCGAGGCGGTTCGGGACATCCTCCGCGACATGCTGAGCGCCGAGAGTCTCGCCCGGGACGAAGCCCCCTTCTGCGTCGCGGCCCTGAGTTACGTGTTCAACCATCACGCACGGGATCTCGCGGAACGGCTCACGTCCATCCAGCATGAGCACCATGACCTGGTGCTTTCGACCATGCACGTGCACCTGGACCACGACAACTGCCTGGAGACCGTGATGCTGCGGGGCCCGACCGCCGCCGTGCAGGCGTTCGCCAACGCCCTGATGGCCGAACCGCAGGTGCGTCACGGACGCCTCAATCTCGTGCCCGTCGACGTCGACACGCACGCCCACTCGCACAGTCATTCTCATGCCCACGGGCACTCGCACGAGACGGACGATACGGTGCATTATCGGCATGTCCATTCCCGACCCCGTAACTGATCCCCGCCAATGAACGAGTCCGCCACTCCTCTGCTTTTCACGCCGCTGCGCCTTCGCGGCCTCACGCTCAAGAACCGAATCGTCATCCCGCCCATGTGCCAGTACTCGGCCATCGAAGGGCTCGCGAATGACTGGCATCTGGTGCACCTCGGCAAGCTCGCCAGTGGCGGCGCGGCCATGGTCATCTGCGAAGCCGTCGCCGTCGATCGCGACGGCCGGATCACCCATGGCGATCTCGGGCTGTGGAGCGACGCGCACATTGCGCCGCTCAAGCGCGTCACGGATTTCCAGCGCTCGCAGGGCTGCGTGCCGGCGATCCAGCTGGCGCATGCCGGCCGGAAGGCTTCGATGCAACGGCCCTGGCATGGCAACGGCCCGCTCGACGACACGGATCGCGCAAGGGGTGAGCACATCTGGTCGGTCGTGGCACCCAGCGCCATTCCCATGGACGAGGGCTGGCTGGAGCCGCATGCCCTGTCGCGGGCCGATATCGAGCGGCTGAAAACCCAATGGCGCGATGCCACCCATCGCGCGATCGCTGCCGGCTTCGACGTGGCGGAAGTGCACGGCGCCCACGGCTACCTGCTGCACGAGTTCCTCTCGCCGCTCTCGAACCGGCGCGACGACGAGTACGGGGGCAGCTTCGAGAACCGAATCCGGCTCCCGCTCGAGATCGCCCGAGAGGTGCGCGCCATCTGGCCCCAGGACAAGCCGGTGTTCTTCCGCGTGTCGTCGGTCGACGGCGTCGACGGCGGCTGGACTCTGGAGGACTCCATCGCACTCGCCCGCAAGCTCCGGGAAGTCGGCATCGACGTCATCGACTGCTCGTCGGGCGGACTGCTCGGCTCCGCGACCGCGGCGCGAGTGAAGCGCTACCCGGGATTCCAGGTGCCCTTTGCCACCACGATCCGGCGGGAGAGCGACATCCCGACGATGGCGGTCGGCCTGATTCTCGACGGTCCCCAGGCGGAGGAAGTGCTGCGCAACGGGGAGGCCGATCTCATCGCGATCGGCCGGGAAGCGCTCTACGATCCGAACTGGCCTCTGCACGCGGCGGAGGCACTGGGCATCGACAACGAGTACGCGGACTGGCCTGTGCAGTACGGCTGGTGGCTCGACAAGCGGAAGAAGAGCCTCACGCCGCGGAAGTGATCAGCGGGCGACCGCTGTCGGCATGGTCTGGAGAGCCTGTTTGCGAAGGCGCTCCTCCCGCTCCGCGATCTTCTGACGGATCTTCGGGATGGCCGCCTGTGCGGCCTTCTCGCCTTCGAGGATGGCCAGATTCCGGCTTTCGAAACTCGCACTCGCGAGTTCGTCCGTCCCCGGGCTGATGACGACATCGGCCGACTGCATTTCGTGCGCGGCGAGCGCGCGGCCCATGATCGTGAAGGTCTGAAGCAGCACCTCGATGGTGTCGCGCACCTTCGCGCGGATGGGGTTCTTGGAGATGTCGACGGCGATCACGATGTCGGCGCCGAAGTCGCGGGCCGCCTTCACGGGAACCGGGCTCGTCAGCCCGCCATCGACGTACTCCCTTCCGTTGATCGTGACGGGCTGGAACACGCCTGGCACGCTGCTCGATGCACGCACGGCCATGCCGGTGTTGCCGCGACGGAACACGACCTGATCGCCGGTCTGCAGGTCCGTCGCGACGACGCCCAGTGACCGGGGCAGATTTTCGATGGGCAGTTGCTTCACCGAATCGTTGATGAACTTCTGCAGCGCCTCCCCTTTGAGGAATCCCCGGTTCGGCAGGGCCCAGTCGCTGACCGTGTTCTCGTCCAGGTCGAGCGCCTTTCTCTGCAGATCGAACCCGCTGAATCCCGCTGCATAGAGCGCCGCGACGACGCTGCCGGCACTCGTACCGACAATGTGATCCGGCGCGAGGCCCTGCGCCTCGAGCACCTTGATGACTCCCACATGGGCGAATCCGCGTGCGGCGCCTCCGCCCAGCACCAGGGCGATCCTGGGCGGCGGGATCACGATCGGCTGCGGAGGCGGCTCGACCGGAGGCGCGGGAATCGATATGACAACCGGCGGTGGCGGCGGCGACGTGACAACAGGCGCCGGTGCGCGCGCCGCACAGGCGGCGAGCAGAACACAGGAAATGAGGGGGAAAAGGGCCAGTCGATTGCGCATCGTCGACGCCAGTCGGAACTCTCGGGGCCGCAAGCGTAGCCGGCCCGCGCACAAAAGCAAACGGGCCGCTTTCGCGGCCCGTCCGGCATCACGCTTGCGCGAAGGGTTTTCTCAGGAAAGATCGCCCATCTGGCTCTGCATGTA
>CAZEDA010000125.1:0-4210 GCA_964510915.1 uncultured Rhodocyclaceae bacterium
GTTCCCAGAAGAAGATGAGCAGCAGCAGGTTGTCGGACACCGCGATGCCGAGCATGGACCCCATGAACAGCAGCAGCATCGAGAAGAAGCGACCGAAGGGATCTTCAGCAGACAGGTAGTAGCGCGCGTACAGGATGACAAGCAGGCCGATCGCGAGGATCAGGGTAGCGAACAGCCAGGCCCACCCGTCCAGCCGGAGCGAGAAGTCGAGACCCAGCGCGGGCACCCACGGCACGCTGAATCGCGGCGCGTCGCCACGAAAGACGGCAGGCATCGCCTGCAGCAGCACCGCGAGCGCGATGGCCGGTCCGACGGCCGCCGCGCCGGCGATGAAACTTCGGCTGCGCCGGGCGAAGACGAGCGGCAGCAGGCTCCCGGCGAAGGGCAATGCGAAGACCCAGATCAGCGAAGCCGACGATTGCATGGATGTCAGAAGATCGTTGCGGATGGGCAGCCCGTCGGGCTTCCCGGCACATCAGCCCCGGGACACCGGACGCCCGGCTCCGGAGTGGCAGACCGCCGGCCGGCCTGTTCGTTCGAGGCTCGGGGTTCAGGCGGCCCTCAATCCCGCGCCCGCAGTGCCGTTACTGGGTCGGTGACGGAGATGCAGGGCCGCGGGAATCTCTCCCCGCCGGGCCATGCGTCCCGCATTGTGCCCGTTCCGGAGACCCTCGCCATGCATCGGATCGCAGTCGCCCTGCTCCTCGTCCTCGGTGGATGTTCCAACTTCCGCCTGATACCGGACAACCCGATTCCGTGGTCCAACAGCTTCCAGCCGCCGGTGGACGCGGTCGTGGCGGGCGCCGTTCTCGGCACCGCCGCGTGGCTCATCGTGGACCCGGCGGCCCCCAACTGGGAGATCGGTGCCCAGCGCCTCGACAGCACGCGGGTGGAAATCCTTCTGCGCAAGAAGCGCTTCTCGGTCGGAGGTGACGGCGAGGCACTGGCTCTGTTCCGCCGTCACGCGACCGAAATCGCGGAGAAGAACGGGGCCGAAGGCTACGTGATCATGTCCTACTCGGACGAGATCGAATCCGAGACGACCTACGCGCGTCGGGTGAGCCGCGGCGTGATCCGCCTTCTTCCGCCGCGGGCCTGAGCGTCAGTCCCCGCGGTCGACCAGGCTCGCGAACGGCCGACGAGCCTCGCACCACGCTGCCACCGCCAGCAGATAGTTCGACTCCGCCGGGCGCCCCACGATCTGCAGGCCGAGGGGCAGGCCCCGTGAGCCAAGACCGGTCGGGATCGTGATGGCCGGCACACCCAGCAGCGTCCACATCGTGCAGAAAGCAGGATCGCCGGTCGCGCCGAGCCCGGCAGGCGCCTCGCCTGGCGCGGGCGGCGTGATCACTGCCGCGTAGCGGTCGTCCACGAACCCCACGAACGCACGGATGAGGGCGGCGCGAGCTTCCAGCGCCTGACGGTAGTCGGCCTCCGGAATGCGGTCTCCCTCCTCGAGGGCCGCCCCCAGGAACGCGCTGAAATGCGCCCCCCACTTTTCGCGGATCGGCCGGGAACCCGCCGCCGCTTCATAGAGCATGATGGTCCGGTGGATGGCGTGGGCACGCTCGAAGCCGGCCGGCAGTTCCCGCTCGTCGACCTCGGCGCCTTCCTTGCGCAATCCTTCGATGTCGGCGGCAAAGCGTGCGCGCTGATCGGGTTCGGCCTTGTCCCAGACGGGGGACTTCACCGCAACCAGCCGGGGGGCCGCCTTCAGCAGCGGGATGCGTCTCGCGATCGTGCCCTGCCGCGCGGTGATCCACGACGCGAGCAACGCGGCATCCTCGACGCTTCGGGTGAATACGCCCGGCTGATCGAGCGTCGCGGAAAACGGCAGCACACCGTCCGTCGCGACTTCGCCCAGCCCCGGCTTGAAGCCCACCACGCCGCAGAACGCGCCCGGACGGATGATCGATCCGTTGGTCTGCGTGCCGATGGCGCCAGCCACCATCCCGCATGCCACGGCAGCGGCCGAGCCGCTCGACGAGCCGCCCGGCGTATGGCCGGTGTTCCAGGGATTGCGCGTCTTGTTGGGCACCATGAACGCAAATTCGGTGGTGACCGTCTTGCCGAGCGGGATGGCGCCCGAATCGGCCATGCGGTGCACGAGCCGGGCGGAGTCCTGCGGCCAGTGATCGCGATAGATGGGAGAGCCCATGCGGGTGGGCATGCCGAGCACGTCCACGATGTCCTTCACCGCGATGGGCACACCCGGCAGGATGCCGCGCTCCTCGAACGGCAGCACGCTGGCGGGGTCACGGCTGGAAACGACGTGCGCCCGACGCAGATCCGCCAGGCGGGCGGACGCGATGGCACGTTCGGGGTCCAGCCATTCCCAGGCCTGGATGTGAGGTTCCAGTCGCTCTATCCGCTCGATGAGCGCCCGGGTCAGCGCTTCCGCTGTGCAATGACCGTCGACGATCCTCCTGCTGCACTCCCGCAGGCCGGCCGCATGCAATGGTGATTCCTCGACACGCCTCGGTGCCCTTTGCTGCTGCATGTTCCTCCCCAATGCGAACCCATGGTGCCGCCGGGCGTCTCCAGCGCCCGATCGGTGATCGTTGCGACGATGCTTCCCGGGGTTGTGCCCGTCAGGCGCGGGCCTTGACCTCCGGATTGAGCAGATTGGGCGGACGCCCTTCGGTCAGCGCCGCAATGCAGTTGCGCGCAGCCGTGTTCGCCATCGCCTTGCGGGTAGGCTCGGAGGCCGACGCAATGTGCGGCGACAGTACGACATTCTTGAGTTCCAGAAAACCGGGATGGAATCGCGGTTCGTTCTCGTACACGTCGAGCGCGGCCCCGCGGATGCGGCCACGGCGAAGCGCCGCGATCAGGGCTTCGTCGTCCACGATGCCGCCCCGTGCAACGTTGACCAGCACGGCACCGGGTTTCATGAGTTCGAGTTCGCGGGCACCGATGAGATGATGCGTCTCGGGCGAATAGGGAATCAGGAGCACGACGACATCGGCTTCCTTCAGCAGCTCGTCCTTGCTGCGGTAGGCGGCACGCGACTCGTGCTCGCTCGCCGCGTCCAGACGCGCCCGGTTGTGGTAGACGATCCGCATGTCGAATCCGCGAGCGCGGCGTGCGACTGCCTGTCCGATTCGCCCCATGCCGATGATTCCGAGCGTGGCGCCGTGCACGTCCATGCCCAGCATCTGCTTCAGGAACGTACCGCCCCACTGGCCCGCGCGCAGGTGATTCTCCGCCTCGGTCATGCGACGGCAGGCAGCGATGACGAGCCCGAAGGTATAGTCGGCCACGCTGTCGGTGAGCACGCCCGGTGTGTTCGTGGCCATGACGCCTCGTGCGGTGCATGCCGCCACATCGATGTTGTTGTAGCCCACGCCGACGTTGCTCACCACCTTGAGGCGGGGACAGCGGTCGAGCAGCGCAGCATCGATGCGGTCCGCCGTGGAGACGACCGCGCCGTCCTTGTCGGCGAGCTTTGCCGCGAGTTCCTCACTCGAATAACGTACGTCGGCCTGGTTGGACTCCACCTCGCAGCGCGCTTCGAGCATGGCGATGGTTTCGTCGAACACTTCCCGACTGACTAGGACATGCGGTTTCATCAGCGATTCACCGTGGGATCATGGCGTTGGATTCTAACGGCAGGCCCGGGACTTTCGCCACTGGCCCGGGGAAAACAGGACAGGCATCATCGGCATCCCAAGCAGGAGAGCCGATCATGACATCTACCGCATTGCACCGGGTCCTCGCCGGGCTGTCCGCCCTGGTGGCGCTTGCGGGGCAGGCCGCGGCGGGCGACGCACCCTATGCGCCTCCGATCTTCGATGCCCATCTTCACTACAACTGGGAACCGCAACCGCGGCTCCCGGAACCGGGCGTTGCCGACCTGCTCAGGCGCGCCGGCGTGACGGGCATTCTCGCAAACAGCCGGCCGAACGACGGCACCCGCGCACTCGTCGCGTCACCGCCCGCCGGCGTGACGGTCGTCCCGTTCCTCCGGCCCTATCGCGACAGGGCGGACGTGCAGACCTGGTTTCGCGACCCGACCATCGTGCCGTTCGTGGAGGAGGAACTCCGCCGGGCACCCTATCGCGGGCTGGGCGAGTTTCACGTCTTCGGCGCGGGGGCGACGACGGACATCGTGAAATCCCTCGTCGCGCTGGCCGGACAGCGAGGCCTGCTGCTGTTCGCTCACTGCGACGAGGAGGCGCTCGAGCATCTGTTCAGCCACGCGCCGGGC
>CAZEDA010000125.1:4310-9008 GCA_964510915.1 uncultured Rhodocyclaceae bacterium
CGATTTCCCGACCGGTTCGTCGTGGGCAGCGATACGTGGATCGACCAGCGATGGGACGACTACGAAAAGATCATCGCGGGATACCGTGCCTGGCTAGGCCAGCTCCCGCCGGATATCGCCCGACGGATCGCGCACGACAACGCGAAGGCCCTGATCAGCCGGTGACCCTGCCGGCGACCTGTGTCAGGCGCCGACGACGATCACGTGGACCCGGAAGGGTCCGTGCGCACCGATCTGCAGCTGGCCTTCGATGTCGGCGGTGCGGGACGGTCCGGACACGAAATTCACTGCCCGGGGAAGGTCACCGGTCTCGCGTCGGGTACGGTCCCACGCTTCTTCCATCGCCGGCACGATCACGCCGACCGGCACCACGGCGATGTGAGTCTCGGGCAGCAGGCTCGTGGCGGCGTAGGTGGTCGGGCTGGACAGGAACATCAGGGTGCCGGTCTCCGCGATCGCGAGATGGACTCCAGTGATGCCGACGAGATCATCGCCCCGGGCGGGGCGCCCCTCCACCACGACACCGGAACCCGTCCAGTCGAGCGCCGCGATCTCGGGCCACGCGACGGCCTGCATGGGCAGTTTGCCGGACGAGAGATATCGGGCGACGGCAGCGGGGACGTCAGACATGGTGGCGACGTCATCCACGCTGCTGGACATGCGAACGCACTGTTCGCGGAAACGCTCGATCGGATTCCACTCCAGCGACGGACGGGTGCTGATCGGGCGCGCGCGGAGATGCGCTTCGATCCTTGCCTGCTCGGCACCGGTGGGTTCGGCGGCAACACCACGCGCCTTGCGGATGCGCGACAGGATGGCTTCGCGGGAACTCATCGGCCGCTTCCTCCCTTCGACGGACGGTTCGCATACAGCTCGCGGAAGGTCTTGCCCCCCGGTGCGGGCATATCGCGGTCTTCCGTCCAGCCGGCGCCCCCGCCGGGGAGCTTGTGAATCAGCCCGCCACTGCCACCCATGGACTTGCCGACCCTCGCGGCGATGCGCGTGAGCAGCGAATAGATGCCGGGACGCGCGGCAGCCCAGGCCCACATCTTCAGCGCGAAGCGCTCGGACTTCGGCCGCAGCCCGCGATCCACCTGCTTCTCCCGCAGCTTGCGCATGAGATCGGGCAGGGGAATGCGGACCGGGCAGACCACGCCGCACTGGTTGCACAGCGTGGCGGCATTCGGCAGATCGAGCGCGTTCTGCAGGCCGATGTAGTTGGGGGTCAGCACCGAGCCGATCGGCCCCGGGTACACCCAGCCGTAGGCGTGGCCGCCGATGTTCTGGTAGACCGGGCAGTGATTCATGCAGGCGCCGCAACGGATGCAGCGCAGGGCTTCCTGCATGTCGCTGCCGATGAGCCGCGAGCGGCCGGCATCGACGATGATGACGTGCATCTCCTCGGGACCGTCCGCATCGCCCGGCTGCTTCGGGCCGGTGTTGACCGAGATGTAGTTGCTGATGGTCTGTCCGGTGGCCGAGCGTGCGAGCACGCGCATCAGTGCGGACACATCCTCCAGCGTCGGCACGACCTTCTCGATGCCGGTGATCGCCACGTGGATGCGCGGCATCGTCGTGGTCATCCGGCCGTTGCCCTCGTTCGTCACGATGAACGTGGAACCGGTCTCGGCGATCAGGAAGTTCGAACCGGAGATCCCCATGTCGGCCGACAGGAAGTGCTCGCGCAGGAACTTGCGCGCCTCCATCGTCAGCTCGGAGATGCTCTGCTTGCGGGGTGTCTTGTGATGCTCGTGGAAAAGATCCGCGACGTCGTCTCGGGTCTTGTGGATGGCGGGCGCGATGATGTGCGAAGGCGTCTCGCCGGCAAGCTGGATGATGTACTCGCCGAGATCCGTCTCCACCACCTGCATGCCGGCGCCTTCCAGCGCGGCATTGAGGTGGCTTTCCTCGCTCACCATCGACTTCGACTTGATCACCTTGCGCACCGAGGCCGCCTTGGCGATCTCGATCACGATGCGGTTGATGTCCTCGTGGTCCTCCGCCCAGTGCACCTTGGTGCCGCGACGGGTGGCCTCGCGCTCGAAGCGCTCCAGCCAGACATCGAGATCCGCCAGCGAGCGGTCTCGGATGGCCGCCGCCGCCGTGCGCAGTTCGTCGAAGTTGTCGACCTCGGAAACCGCGCGTGCGCGCGCAGCCGCGAGATTGAAGTTGCGCATGGCGCGCTGCACCTTCGCGTCATTCAGCTTGTCGTGCGCGCGGCTCTTGAAGTGCACCGAGGCGTAGGTGCCGGTGCTGTCGGTGTGCTGGGAACTCATCGGGTGCTCCGCATCGTATGGCGGGGATCAGTCATCCTTCACCCCCGCGAGCACTTCGGCGACGTGCAGGACGCGCGTGGTCGTATTGCCGAGCCGGCGCAGACGACCCTGGATATTCAGCATGCAGCCGAGGTCACCGAGCACCACCGCATCGGCGCCGGTGCCCGCGATGTCCTCGCACTTGCGCTCCGCGATGCGGGCCGAGATGTCGCCGAACTTCACCGAGAAGGTGCCGCCGAATCCGCAGCAGTACTCGGGCGTCGACATCTCCTTCAGCTGGAGTCCCGGCACCTTGGCGAGCAGTTCACGAGGCTGGCGCTTCACACCCATTTCGCGCAGCCCGGAACAGGAATCGTGATACGTGACGGTGCCGGAGAAACGTCCGGGCACCTTGTCCAGCTTCACCACGTTGGCCAGGAAATCCGTGAGTTCGTACGTCCTGGCGGTGAGCCGGTCGAGCGCGGCCTTGTCGGCGGGGTCGTCGGCCAGCAGCTCCGGGTAGTGCGCCTTGATCATTCCGGAACAGGAACCGGAGGGCACCACCACGTAATCGCAGCCGTCGAACTCGCGGAGGACCTTCCGGGCGAGCGCCTGGGCGGCGGCGCGATCGCCGGAGTTGTAGCCGGGCTGGCCGCAGCAGGTCTGCGTCTCCGGCACGATGACTTCACATCCGGCGGATTCCAGCAACTCGAGGGCGGCGAAACCGATGCGCGGGCGCATCAGGTCCACCAGGCAGGTGACGAACAGTCCGACTTTCATTTCAGGAAGCGTTCCGCGGTACGGGGGCAGCGCGATCGACCGGAGGCGCCCGGTCCGCGGCTGCCGCAGAGGCCTTGCCACGCAGAGCCCGGGAAGCGTGCCCCATGCATGCTCCCGGCGATCAAAAAGCGGTCGATCATAGCATGCACCCCTCCGGCCTCCGCGGGGTTGCTACACTTCAGGCACCCTCCGTTCCCCACAGGAAAGCCGTGTCCAAACCTGCCGCCAAGGCATCCATCCAGGTCATCGAACGCATGATGGATCTGGTCGAAGCCCTCGTGCGAAGCCCCGAGCCCCTGAATCTGAAGAAGCTCACCGAGGAGACCGGCCTGCACACGTCCACCGCACATCGCATCCTCTCGGTGATGGTGGACCACCGGATCGTCGATCGGCTGGAACCCGGCCGCTACCGCCTGGGCATCCGCCTGCTGGAACTGGGCCATCTCGTCCGGTCCCGCATCGACCTCCGGACGGAAGCCCTCCCGGTGATGCAGGCCCTCCACGACGACCTGCACGAGACCGTGAACCTGTCGGTCCGGCAGGGCGACGAGATGGTCTACATCGAGCGGCTGGTGTCCGACCGCCAGGCCATGCGGGTGGCGCACCTCATCGGGGCACGAGCCCCGCTGCACGTCACGGCGGTCGGCAAGATCTTTCTGCTGGAGGACGGCCCCGAACTGTGCCGGCAGTACGCGTTGCGTACGCAACTGCCTGGCCTCACGAGAAACACCATCCGCGATCTCGGGACGCTGGAGAAGGAACTGGATCGGATCCGACGCTCCGGCTATGCCTTCGACAACGAGGAAGCGGAGCCCGGCGTGTCCTGCCTGGGAGCGGGAATACGGGATGACGAAGGCCATCTGGTGGCCGGATTGTCCCTGTCGGCGCCTTCCAACCGGCTCAACAAGAACTGGGGCGTCACCCTGAAGGAGGCGGCCGATTCGATCTCGCGCGCCATCGGCTGGGTGCCGGGACGCGGACCCGCCTGAGGGAGGCAAGACTCGAAGACCCTGCCAGGATCGTCTGGATCCTCGGGCCTTCGCCCTGGCGTTACGCCTCCCGGAGAGGCGTTGCAGACCTAAAGGCGGCGGGTACGGATGCGCCGTGAATCGTGCCGCGAACGGATCACCCTGGAGATGCGCGCACCGTGGGCGGCGGTCCGCACCGATGCCACCTGGATGTTCTCGCGGATGCCCATCTGGACTTCGAGCCATTGCTTGATGCGGTTGGCGTCGGCCATCCGGGACAGCTTTCCCCACGAATCGAGCAGCACGATGATGAACGGCTTGTCACCGATGAGCGCCTGCATCACCAGGCAGCGCCCGGCCTCCGAGATGTAACCGGTCTTGGACAGCCCGATCTCCCAGTTGCCCTGACGCACGAGGCCGTTGGAGTTGTTGAAGGCCAGGATCCGGTTGCGGGCCCCATCCTCGACCGAAACATAGTGGCTGTCGGACGTGGTGAATTCGCGGATCACCCGATGGCGGTAACCGGCCTCGACCAGCTTGACCAGGTCGGCGGCGGTGGACACGTTCTCCGGGTTGAGACCGGTGGAATCGACGAAGTGGGTGCTGGTCATGCCCAATTCCCGGGCCTTGCGGTTCATCGCCGCCACGAAAGCGGGCAGGCCGCCGGGATAGTGGCGTCCGAGGGCGGAAGCCGC
>CAZEDA010000126.1:0-8931 GCA_964510915.1 uncultured Rhodocyclaceae bacterium
CGGGCGCTGCCGTACCGGATTTCGACATGTCGGGTTTCGCTGAGGGGAGAGAGAAAGCGGGCGTCTGCCCCATACCCGTTCACTGAGAGAGTCCGGGCTGCAATGTGGCCCGTGAACTCGGATGCGCCCGTTCCGACCCCCAGCGCATCCGCCGTGATGCGGCCTTCGACCAGGGTCGTGTTTCCCGATCCCTCGGGCCCGTAGATCCACACGACACCGTCCTCCGCTTCAACCCGCAGCGTCGGCAGGAGATGGCCGCTACCCCCGAAAACCCCTCCCCGCCCAACCTGGATCAGCCCGTCGAACGTCCCCCCGGCACTGAGACTGCCGCCATCGATCCGGATGGACCCGGTGTTCCGGAATTCGACGCCCGAACCCAACCCGAAGCTCCCCGTGGTGACACGGATAGTCCCGTCGTTTTGTATCCGGGTCGGAAGCCCGGTCGAGCCCGGACGCCACACCCTCGTGGAGATTCCTCCGCCCACGACGTCGATCGTCCCCGTCGGTCCATTGCGGAACACGCCCCCGTTGAAGAACACCATCTCGGAGAGGATGCCGACCGTGATCGTCCCCACGTTTTCGAAAGTGTGTCCCTCCTCCAGGCGGAGGGACGACCAGGTGTCCAGCCATCGGACCCCGCCGCTCGCCCTCGTCACGCCACGGCCGCGGAGCGTCAGCAGCCCGATCGCAAGTTCTCCCTCGAAGTCGATGGTCGAGGCGCTCTCGATAACGCAGCAAAGGCCCGTCACAGGCCCTTGAAAGCGCGATGGCTGCAGCAGGGTAAGTGCGATCGCCTGGGCCGTCTCCAGACGTCCGATCGTGAAGCGTTCCGTGCTGAAGATCGAGTTCACCACGGCCGGCGCCCGGTCGAACAGCACCTCGGGCGCAGCGCCAGGCCGGTCGATAACTACGTCGTCGAAGGTCCCGGGAAGCCGCCGCCCCGTCCAGCGCGAAACCTCGGACCACCGTCCGCTCTCGTCACTGACCCACTCCACCGTCCGGCTGGGGCTTTCCGCGGCGTACACAGCCATCACGAGCCCCATCACGGCCCCCGTCTTCAATCGCGTCATTGGCCTCTCCCGCCCCGCACCCGTGCCCAGTCGAGCCCCGGCGGCGCAGGAACATGGCTCGACCGGTGGAGAATTGCCTCGACACATGTCGGGAAAATGACGGACCGGACTACGGCGGCTGGTCGACCGCCTCACGTTGAGGCAGCGGCACGTTCTGGTTCAACGCAGGGACAGGCCTTCTGAGGCTTCCACGTTTCGTGCGCCACCGGCGGCGCGCTGCGTTTCGCCCCGGGGACTGTCAGACCGTGCCCGCCACCCGCCCGTCGAACAGTTCGATCACCCGATCACATCGGGCCGCCAGTCTCGGATCGTGGGTCACCAGCAGAAACGCGGTGTTCTGTTCCCGATTGAACTCCCGCATCAGCGCGAAGACATCGTCAGCACTCTTGGAGTCGAGATTGCCCGTGGGCTCGTCGGCAAGCACCAGTGCGGGACTTGCCGCGAGTGCCCGCGCGATCGCCACGCGCTGCTGCTGACCGCCCGACAGCTGCGTCGGCCGGCTGTTCTCCTTGCCGGCCAGCCCCACACGCGCCAGCAGTTCCTTTGCGGTCGCCGCCATCTCGGCGTCCGGACGGCCGCGATCGATGATCTGCGGCATCATCACGTTCTCCATGGCGCTGAAGGCCGGCAGCAGGTGGTGGAACTGGAACACGAAGCCGAGCGTGCGCCCGCGCAGCCGGGTGACGCCGGCCTCGTCGAGCGCCGTGGCATTCCGGCCCCGGATGAACACCGCGCCCGAGGTCGGTCGCTCCAGCAGACCGATGATGTTGAGGAGCGTGCTCTTGCCCGAACCCGAAGGCCCCACCAGCGCGACGAACTCCCCGGCCGCGAGCTCCGCGGAAATGCCGTGCAGGATTTCGATCTCCACCGGTGTGCCGACGTTGTAGGACTTGGTCACGCCGTCGAGACGCAGGACCGGTTCGGACGCCGTCTCAGCCATTGCGGATCGCCGTCACGGGATCGAGACGCGAGGCGCGCCGCGCCGGAATGGCCGCAGCGACCAGACCGATCAGCAATGCGGTCAGGCAGGCGGAGAGAATCATCTCCGCATCGGCTTCCGGCTTGAAGAACACCGTGCCGTCGGGATTGCGGAACACACCGGCGAACGCGGCGACGAGACCCAGACCGCAGCCGACACCGAGGATGGACCCCGCGAATCCGTACATCGCGCCCTGCAGCAGGAACACCGTCATGATGCCGCGACGGCTCGCACCCATCGCGCGGAGGATGCCGATCTCCTTCGACTTCTGTACGACCGACACCACCAGCACGCTCGCGATACCGAGTGCGACGATGAGGATGACGAAGCCGCGGATCATCCGGTTGGTCAGCGTCTGGTTCTTGAGCGCCGACAGGAGCTGCCCGTTGGTCTGCATCCAGGACTCCACCTGCAGCCCCGTCTGCGCCTCGACACGGCGGGCGACGCTCTCCGCCTCGAACAGCCGGTCCACCGTGGCATCGATGTTGGAGACGCCGCCCACGAGATCCAGCAGGTTCTGCGTGAGCCGGAGCGTGAGGAACACCCACCGCTGGTTGATCTCCTTGTTGCCCACGTCGAACAGGCCGACGATCGTGACGACGTCGTCGCGGCTCTGCGAAGAGGCGATGCGCAGCTTGTCGCCCACGGTCACGCCGAGATCGCGGGCGAGGTCGACACCGATCAGCGCCTCGGTACCCGTCAGCCGGAACTGGCCGGCGACCATGTAGTCCCGCATCCTGACGACACGCAGATAGCGCTCCGGATCGACGCCGAGCAGCGCCACCGACTTCGAGGCATTGCCGCGCACGGCGAACGCTGGTCCGGACACCATGGGTGAAACCGCCACGACACCCGGGGTCGCCTCGATCAGCGGAATCACGCGCTCCCACTGGTCGATGGAGCGCAGGCGCTGCGCGCGCTTCTCGATGGTCGCGGCCACCGGCCCCTCGTTCCGGTCGAGCACCGTACGCGCCGTGTCCTCCACCGGACGCACGACCACGTGGGCCTGGGTGCCGAGCGTCCGGGTGATGATGTTCGCCTGCAGGCCGGTGATGAGCGCCGTGAGGAAGATGATCACGGCCACGCCGGCCGTGACACCACTCAGGATGAGGATCGTCTGCATGCGTCCCTCGCGCAGAAAGCGCAGGGCAACCATCCAGGCGAACGGCAGGCGGATCATGGCTTGCCGGGCCGGACCTTCGTTCCTTCGACTACGGCAAGCTCCGACGGCGGGACGACCATGTCGCCCTCCTTCAGGCCGTCGAGCAGTTCGACCTTGCCCGTGCCGCGCGCACCGACCTTCACCGGCACGCGGACCGCACGCCCCTCGCGGACCGCCAGCACCCACGGCGTGGCGCCGGACGCGCCGCGCACGCTCTCCGAATCGATCATGAGCACGCCCTTGCGTCTTGCAGCGACGATCTCCGCGGAGACCGTCATGTCCACTCGGACGTAGTCCGGCGGCTGCGGCAACGCGAGCCTCACTTCGACCGTGCCGCGCTGCACGTCCACGCTCGGCGCGACGGTGACGATGCGCCCGAGGAACTTGCGCCCGGGATACGCATCGGCCGTCAGCTCGGCGGTCTGGTCCATGGCGATCAGCGAGAGGTTCTTCTCGTCGATCATGAACTGCGCCTGCAGGTCTCCCGCACCCACCGTGAAGAGCTTCGTGCCAGCCGCCACGAGATCGCCGGGTTCCGCATCCCGCTTCAGCAGCATGCCGGTGACGGGCGTGAAGATCCGTGTGTACCCGAGCTTGGCCCTGGCGACTTCGAGCGCCGCGCGGGCCTGGGCCTCACGGGCGTACGCGAGCGAAACCTCACTGCCTCTGGGGCGCGCGGCTTCCGCCTGCTTCTGCGCAGCCTTCTGCTGCGCCTGGGCCGTGTCGAGATTGCGTCGTGCCTCGTCGAGCCTGGCCCGGCTGAAGAACCCCGCGGCGACGAGTTCGGCGACTCGCTCGTATTCGCTCCGTGCGAGTGCCACGTTGGCATCGGCCTGCCGGAGTTGCTGTTCCGCCACCGGCAAGGTGGTCGCACCGAACTGGGCGAGCCGCGCGCGCGCCTCCTCCAGCGCAGCCTGGGCCTGCACGACGGCGGCCTGCTGCTCGTCGGCGCGCAGCGTCGCGAGTGTCTGACCCGCCTTGAGGCGCATGCCTTCCACGGCCTCGACCGTGTCGACGACGCCGGCGATCTGGGTGCCGATCTCGATCCGGGAAGAAGCAATGACACGGCCGGTGGCGACGACGGATTGCACGAGGTCACCGCGCGAGGCGACAGCCACCCTCACCTTGGGACCGGAGACCACACGCCAGGCGTAGACGCCGGCGCCGAGCACCACGATGACGGCGACGACGATCCAGAAACGCGATGGCGAACGCAAGCGGAGATCCGGAACCGGACTTTGCGGGGCGCCTACTTCGCGAACAGCCGCGAAGGATCGGCGAAGGCCTTGAACTCCAGCGCATTGCCGCAGGGATCGAGGAAGAACATGGTGGCCTGCTCGCCCACCTGACCCTGGAAGCGGATGTGCGGTTCGATCACGAACTTCGTCCCGGCCCTGCGCAGCTTGTCGGCCATGGCGTCCCACTCTCCCATCGACAGCACGACACCGAAGTGACGGACGGGCACGTTGTCACCATCGACCTCGTTGGTGCGGTGGTGCCCCGCCTCCGACGGCGACAGGTGCGCCACGATCTGATGGCCGTACAGGTCGAAGTCCACCCAGTCGTCCGAAGACCGGCCCTCGGGACAGCCGAGAAGCTCGCCATAGAACGCCCGCGCCTTGGCGAGCGAGGTGACGGGAAACGCCAGATGAAACGGGTGCAGGGCAGCCATGGGACCTCGGTAACGTCGTCTTGACACACCGATTGTCGCAGCATTCGGACTCCTCGCGGATCAGGGCGCCGCCGGGGTGACTTCCTGGGAAGTCGAACACCCGTATAAGTCACGTCCGGAATATGAAAAGTCAAAAACAACGATTCCTCGGACTAACGTCGATCGCTATCTTGCGCGGCGTGTGATCGACGGCACGCCTTCCGGGGCGACTCGCCGTCGTTCCGGAAGTGCTCGCGAACGGGATGCACGGACTTCCTGCGTTCCCCTGATCGCGACCTGCCTTCCGGTTGCCACTACGCACGATCCGACGCACTGCCGGTCGGGTTGCCACTCCACACAGATAGCGCCAAGCGCCAGGAAGCCCTGAACCATGATCGCCTCAGCAGCCGAGGCCGGACGTCGCACCTCGACGCCAACCTCGTCGCGCACCCGTGCTCTTTCCCTGCGCACTCTCCCCCTCGCGCTTGCTCTTGCCTTCGCCTGCCTCGTGACGCCGTCGCTCGCGCTGGCAGAGGAGACAAACGGTGAACGGGCTCTCAGGGACGTCGTGAGGGAGCTGGAGAAGCGGATCCGCCAGCTCGAGGAAAGGCTGGAACGCGCCACGGCCACGGCGCCGGCCCCTGCGCCTGCGCCCGCTCCCGCTGCGCCCCCGCCCGCACCCTCGGCCACCGAGGATGCCCTTCGCGATCGCGTGGAGGAACTGGACCAGCAGGTCCGGATCGTGAGCCGCAAGCTCGAACTGGAACAGGAGGCTTCCGCCGCGCGTGCGAAGGATGCGCCGGTCATCCAGGCGAACCGGGAAGGCTTCGGCCTGCGTTCCGCCGATGGTGCCTTCCGGCTTCGTATCGGCGGGACGGTCCACGCCGACACCCGCGCCTACCTCAATGACGATTTTCCCGGTCCGTCGCCCGACACGTTCGTGCTGCGTCGCGTCCGTCCGAATCTCGAAGGCACGGTCGGCGAGAAGTTCGGCTTCCGCATCCAGCCCGAACTGGGCAACGCCGGCACCATGACACTTCTCGATGCCCACGCCGACCTCAACTTCACGCCCGTGTTCCGCATCCGTGCCGGCAAGTTCAAGGCACCGGTAGGCCTGGAGCGCCTGCAGTCGCCTGCCGACATGCCATTCGTCGAGCGGGCGTTCCCCACGCAGCTGCTCCCGAACCGCGACAACGGCGTGCAGCTCTTCGGCGACGTCCTCGACAATCGGCTCTCGTACGCCGCCGGCTTCTTCAACGGTGTGCGCGACGGCGCGTCCGCCGACACCGACACGAGTTCCGGCAAGGACTTCAACGCCCGCCTGTTCGCTCACCCGTTCCGCAATTCCGACGACGATGACTTGCGGAATCTCGGCGTGGGGGTCTCCATGACCTCGGGCACCCAGGGCGGCAGCGCGACGAACAGCAATCTTTCGCCCTATCTCACGCCGGGGCAGCAGACGTTCTTCGCCTACTCCACCGGCACGTTCGCCTCGGGCGGCCGCCACCGCGTCTCACCGCAGTTCTACTACTACCGCGGCCCCCTCGGCGTGATGGGCGAGTACGCGCTGTCCACCCACGAGGTCACTCGCGCCACTCGGCATGCGGAGATCACGCACCGGGCATGGCAGCTCTACGCGACGTACTACCTCACCGGCGAAGATGCTTCGTTCGGGCGCGTGACGCCGCGCCAGCCCTTCGACAGCCAGCGCGGGACCTGGGGTGCTTTCGAAGTGGGCCTGCGAATCAGCCAGCTCGCCGTCGATGGTGCCTCCTTCGAAGGCACGACGTCGAACCGCTTCGCCGACCCCGACACCTCCGCCCGCAAGGCAACGGATCTGGGCCTCGTCCTCAACTGGCATCTCAACCGGAACATCCGAGTACAGACCAATTTCGACATCACCCGCTTCGAAGGCGGCGCGCCGCGCGGCGGCGATCTGCCGGACGAGAAGGTGCTGTTCTCCCGATTCCAGGCGGCGTTCTGATTCCCGGTCCGCACGCCCTCGCTCACCACCCTGACGACCACAAGACCATGAAATCCACACTTCGACACTTCGCCGGTGCCATGCTCGGCGTTCTCGCCACCGCGACCTTCGCCGCGGAAATCGTCATCACCAACGTCTCCTACGATCCCACCCGCGAGCTCTATCAGGAGGTCAACGCGGCCTTCGCGAAACAGTGGGAGGCGAAGACGGGTCAGCGCGTGACGATCAAGCAGTCCCACGGAGGCTCCGGCAAGCAGGCGCGCTCCGTGATCGACGGCCTGGACGCCGACGTCGTGACGCTCGCGCTGGCTTACGACATCGACGAGATTGCGGCCCGCGGTCGCCTGCTGCCCAAGGACTGGCAGAAGCGCCTGCCCAACAACAGCGCGCCGTACACATCGACCATCGTGTTCCTCGTGCGCAAGGGCAACCCGAAGAAGATCCGGGACTGGGAAGACGTCGCCCGTCCCGGCATCGCGGTGATCACGCCGAACCCGAAGACCTCCGGCGGCGCCCGCTGGAACTACCTGGCGGCATGGGCTTACGGTCTCAAGAAGTTCGACGGCGACGAAGGCAAGACGAAGGACTTCGTGACACGCCTCTTCCGCAATGTGCCGGTGCTCGACTCCGGCGCCCGCGGTGCCACGACGACCTTCATCGAGCGGGGCATCGGTGACGTGCTGCTCACCTGGGAGAACGAGGCATTCCTCGTGGCCAAGGAACTGGGACCCGACAAGTTCGAGATCATCGTGCCGTCGCTCAGCATTCTCGCGGAACCGCCCGTGGCGCTCGTGGACAAGGTGGTGGACCGGCGCAAGACCCGCCCCGTCGCGCAGGCCTACCTCGAGTTCCTCTACACCGAGGAGGCGCAGGAACTCATCGGCCAGAACTTCTATCGCCCGATCAGCGCCAAGGCCGCCGCGAAGTACGCCACGCAGTTTCCGAAGGTGAACCTGGTGACGGTGGACGAAGTCTTCGGCGGCTGGCAGAAGGCGCAGAAGACGCACTTCGCCGACGGCGGCCAGTTCGACCAGATCTACGCGCCGGGCGGTCGCTAACTTGAACGCGACCGGCGCGAACGGAGAAACTCCAGCGCGAACATGAGCGCCGTCGTGAACACGGTGAGCAGCGTGGCCACGGCGGCGATCACGGGCGTGATGTTCTCCCGGATGCCGGTGAACATCTGCCGCGGCAATGTCGTCTGCTCCGGTCCGGCCACGAAAAGGGTAACGACCACTTCGTCGAACGACGTCGCGAAGGCGAACAGCGCGCCGGCGATGACGCCCGGCGCCACCACCGGCAGCGTCACACGGAAAAAGGTCCGGACCGGGCCCGCGCCGAGGCTCGCACTGGCTCGCGCCAGATTCCGGTCGAAGCCTTCGAGTGTCGCGGAAACCGTGGTGAGTACGAAGGGCGTGCCCAGGGCCGCATGCACGAGCACCAGCCCCGCATAACTGTCGGCGAGTCCGAGCCGCGCGAAGAACAGGTACGCGCCCACGCCCACCACCACGATCGGGACGATCATCGGCGAGATCAGCACGGCCAGCAGCAGACCCTTTCCCGCGAACGTCACTCGCGACAGGCCGACGGCGGCCAGCGTGCCGAGCACGGTTGCGATCACCGTCGCGGCCGGGGCCACGACGAAACTGTTGGCCGCGGCCCGACGCCACTCGGCAGAGGCAAACAGTTCGCGATACCAGTGGAACGACCAGTCGGTGATCGGGTAGACGAGGAAGGAACTCGCCGAGAAGGACAGCGGCACGATCACGAGAATCGGCAGCAGCAGGAATGCCAGGACGCCGATGCACAGTGCGCGCACCGCGAGCAATCCGATGCGCTCCGGCGCGCCCGTCATGCGGTGAGCCCCTCGCCGGTGGCGAAGCGGCGATACACGCCGTACAGCACGAGCGTCGCCGTCAGCAGCACGGCACCCAGGGCGCAGGCCATGCCCCAGTTGAGTTCGACGTTGGCGTACTGGGCCACGCTCGAACTCAGCATCTGATCCGCCGGCCCGCCCAGCAGCGCCGGCGTCACGTAGTAGCCGATGGCGAGGATGAAGACGAGCAGCACGCCCGCCGTGACGCC
>CAZEDA010000127.1:0-8875 GCA_964510915.1 uncultured Rhodocyclaceae bacterium
GGATCAAGTTCCTGCTGCGCTTCCTGCACCGCCCGATCCACGCGTTCGGGGGGCTGGGGCTGACCCTCGGCAGCGCGGGCAGCCTGATCCTGCTGTGGCTCGCCTTCGAGAAGCTCGCGCTGGGCCATTCCATCGGCGGCCGCCCGCTCCTTCTGCTGGGCGTGCTGCTCGTGCTGATCGGCGTGCAGCTCGTCGCCACCGGGGTGCTGGGCGAACTCCTCACACGCATCTACCACGAGCCGCAAGGTCGCCGGCAGTACCAGACCCGGGCCGCGCCCCGGCCGCTGTCGGGCCCCGCGAAGCCGCCGGCCGCGTGACGGGACCTTCCCAGCCGTGAACCGCACCGTACGCCTGGGCATCCGGGCCGTCGGTGGCATCGCGCTGCTGGCCGCAGCGCTGTGGTTCGCAGGCCCGAAGGCCCTCGCCGCTGCGCTGGGCCGCGTCGACCCGCTGGTGTTCGTCGCCGCGCTGCTGGTCTCCATCGCCTCCAATGCCGTGTCCGCGCTTCGGTGGGCGGCGATCGCCGGCGCGCTCGACATCCGCGCCCCCGCCCGGACCTTCCTGGCGATGTACGGGCGCGCCATGACGAGCAATACGCTGCTGCCCGGCGCCACGCTTTCCGGCGACATGCTTCGCGCCTACGAGCTGTCGCGCCTCGGGCATCCCCTCCTGGAGTCGTCGGTCTCCGTCGCGTTCGACCGGTTCAGCGGTCTCTGGACGCTGTGCGTGATGTCGTTCGTCGCGGCTGGCGTGGCATTCGCAGCCGGGCTGTCGCTGACCGCTGGGGATCACGGTCGCGAAATCCTCGTCGCCTACGGTTCGCTCCTGGCGGGCATCGTCGTGGCGCCGCTCGTTCCCTGGCCCGTCGACTGGCTTCGCAACGCCCGCCTCGCCGCGATCCGCCGGCTGGCGGACTGGTGGGCGCGCTACCGCGATCCGCAGACCGGCGTCCGCAAACGGCTCGCCGCCTCGCTCTGGCTGTCGGTCCTCGTGCAGATTCTGTCCGCGGGCGCGCTCGTCCTTTGCGGAAAAGCCCTTGGCAGTCCGGCGCCCGCCCTGCTCACGTTCGCGGCGGCCGCGCCCATTTTCGTGATGGGTGCCGTGCCCCTCGGCGTAGCCGGCTTCGGCACGCGGGAACTCGCCGCGGTCGGGGTGCTGGGACTCGCCGGGGTACCGCCGGACATCGCGGCGGCGACGGGCTTCCTCTACGGCATCCTCGGCGTGCTGCAGGGCATCCTGGCCGCGCCGCTCTTCGTTCTTCGGCATCGGGGAGGCTCTGATCGATCAGATCCTCGCTGAGAGATTCCCCGACCCGGTCTGATAGCATCCTGCCTCCCATGGAATTCCGCTCAACGACAGGTCCCGGCGATCTCGCAGGCCATCGCGGCCTCGCGCTGCTCGTGGCGCTCGGCATCGCGCTCAGTTTCTTCATCGGCCTGGGCAGCGTGCCGCTGTTCGATCTGGACGAAGGCGCGTTCACCGAAGCCACGCGCGAGATGCTCCTGCGCGGGGACTACATTTCGACGTTCCTCAACGGCGCGCCGCGCTACGACAAGCCGGTCCTGATCTACTGGCTGCAGGCCGCCTCGGTCACGGTGCTGGGGCAGAACGAGTTCGCCTTCCGCCTGCCTTCCGCACTGTGCGCGACGCTATGGGTGCTGTTCGTGTTCCTGTTCGTGCGGCGCATTCGCGGCGTCGAAACGGCGCTCATCGCGGCGGCATTCACGGCCACTGCGGCAGGCATCACCGTCATCGGTCGGGCCGCGATTGCGGATGCACTGCTCAACATGCTGATCGTGGCCGCGTGCACCTCGGCTTACCTGTACCTCGCGGAACGGGACAAGCGCTGGCTGCGGGCCAGCTTCATCGCCATCGGTTTCGGCCTGCTCGCCAAGGGCCCCGTGGCCGTGCTGATTCCGCTTGCCACCACCTTCCTGTACTGCCTCAGCCGTCGCGAACTGGGCGTGTGGTTCCGCGGGCTGTTCGACCCGGTGGGCATCGCCCTCATGCTCGCCATCGCGGCGCCGTGGTACGCCGCGCAGTACGCCAAGGAGGGCGACGCGTTCGTGCGCGGTTTCCTCCTCAAGCACAACGTCGAACGATTCAGTTCGCCGATGCACGGCTTCAACGGCAGCGTGTTCTTCTACGTGCCCTGGCTGTTCGTCGCCACGCTGCCTTTCCTCACGCCGCTGCTGAACGTCGCCCGCCGCTGGCGCAGCGTGTGGGAGGATCCTCTGCAGCGCTTCTGCCTGCTGTGGTTCGGCTTCGTGTTCCTGTTCTTCTCGCTCTCGGGCACGAAGCTCCCGCACTACGTCTTCTACGGGTACTCGGGACTGTTCGTGCTGATGGCGCTCAACGTGCGCCATCTGCGCTCGCACGTGTGGGCTCTGCTGCCCGTCGCCCTGGTGTTCGGGGCACTGCTCGCGTTTCCGATGGTGCTGGAGCATTACGTCCCAGGGGTGCGCGATCCGTACTATCGGGAGGCGCTCGCGGACGTCCGCTCGCAGTTCGGTGCGCCCTACTACGCGTTGGCGAGCGGTCTGTTCGTGGCGACCGTCGTGCTGGCGTTCCTGCGCCGGCCCTCGCTCGAAGTGAAATTCGCCATCGCCGGATGCGGCATGGCCGCGATCCTCGGCGGCTTCATCCTGCCGGCCGCCGGACAGCTCCAGCAGCAGCCCGTGAAGGAAGCCGCCTTGCTCGCCAGAGAGCGCGGCTACGACGTCGTGATGTGGGGGCTGGATACGCCCAGCTTCATCGTCTACTCGGGCCGCCTCGTGGCGAAGCGGGACCCGAAGCCCGGCGAGATTGCGCTCGCCAAGGTGAAGCGGCTGCACGAGCTGCCCGCCTACGAGACGCTCTACCGCAAGAACGGGATCGCGCTTGTGCGAGTGCTGGAGTCGAAACCGTGAACGACCCCGTCTCCTGGCGCAAGCCATGGGTCTGGATCGTGCCCGCAGTGGCGGCCGTTCTGCTGATGGGCGTGCTCGCCACGGACTCCAATCGCCACTGGTTCGGCGTGATCAACGCATGGAGCGCACGCACTGGCGAAGAACCTTGGCCCTACGTGACCATCCTGGGTGACACCGCAGTGGCGCTCGCGCTGATGGCGCCACTGGTGTTCAGGCGACCGGGGTTGGCCTGGGCGCTGGCGATCGGCGCTGTCGCCGCGACCTTGTTCGTGCACGTGGGCAAACCGATCTTCTCTGCGCCGCGTCCGCCCGGCGTTCTGATACCGCCGGACATCACGGTGATCGGTCCTGCCTACTCGGCGCATTCGTTTCCTTCCGGTCATACCACCACGATCTTTCTCGGTGCCGGGCTGTGTGCGCTGCACGCTGCGAACCCGGCGCTCCGGGCGTTGCTGATTGCCATCGCCTCGGTCGTGGGGCTGTCCCGCATCGTGGTCGGCGTGCACTGGCCCGTCGACGTGCTGGCAGGTACGATCGGCGGATGGCTCTCGGCCGTGCTGGGCGTCGCCCTGGCGCAAAGGTGGCCGGTGGGCAGCGGCCCCCGCGTCCATCTCGTGTGGATCGTCGTGACGCTGGGCTGTGCCGTCGCGCTGCTGGCGGGTCTCAAGACCGGTTATCCTCAGGCCGCACCGCTGCAGTATGCGATCGGCGCCGGCGCCCTTCTCGTCACGCTTGCGCTGTGGCTGCGTCAACGCGGCAAATCCTGAACCGACCTCTCTGCAAAGGACAGGCAGTGAACTCCAAACCTCCCCTGCAGGCCCTGCCCTTCGTCGGGTTCGGCCGCTTCGTGGTTCTCGACAGCATCGCCCTGATGGGCTTCACGATCTTCCATCGCCGCGATATGGCCAAGGCGCGACGCGCACTCACCCGGGCGCGCTCCGAAATCGGCTACCCCGGCACGATGCGATTCGACGGCAGCACGGTGTTCGGCGAGGGCTCGTCCGGGGTCCCGGACGAAAAGCGCCGCGCACTCGACCGCCTCGTGGACACGCTGAACACCATCCCCGGCATGATCCGCTACACCTTCCTGCCGCTCGCGAACTACCCCGATCCGCTGGACGATTCCGAGGCCGGCATCCGCGCGAAGTCCACGATCAGCGGCGTGCTGACGCAGGCGGCATTCGCCGTGCCGGAAGGCGGGATGCATGGTCCGCAGGCGCATGAGTGTGAAGTCGTGTCTGTCGATGCGGCGGATCGGGAGTCCTATGCGCAAGGCGTGCTGCTGGACCTCGCCGATCTGCTCGCGACCGCTGCCGCCCACCGCGAAGTCGACGGGGATGGCAGCTGGCTCGCGCCGGCCCTGATGCGCATCCGCTACTGGTCGAATCAGGAGATCCGTGCACGGCTCGAAGCCAAGCCTGAGGCGCAGACGGCCTGACCGCCATGGCCCAGGACAGCTCGAAGGCGGATTTCTGGGAGACGCGCTACGAAGGCAACGTGATTCCGTGGGATGCCGGTCGCAGCCCCGCGAGCGTTTCTGCCTTCGCACGTACCCTGCTGCCCGGCACGCGCGTGCTGGTGCCGGGTTGCGGGTCCGGCTACGAGGTGGCGCTGTTCGCCGAGGCCGGCATGGACGTCGTCGCGATCGACTTCAGCGAAGGGGCGATCCGCCGGGCACGGGCTACCGTCCCCGCCCATGCGGATCGATTCGTGCTGGCGGATTTCTTCGCGTTCGATGCGGCGGACGGCTTCGATGTGATGTACGAGCGCGCCTTTCTGTGCGCCCTGCCGCGTCGCCTGTGGCCCGACTATGCGGCACGCACCGCCAGGATCATCCGGCCGGGCGGTCGCATCGCGGGGTTCTGGTTCTTCGACGACAACGAGCGGGGCCCGCCCTTCGGCACCTCCGCGCCCGCCCTGGAAGCACTGCTGGGTGAAGCGTTCGCCCTTACGGAAGATCAGCCGGTGGAGGATTCGATCCCGGTGTTCCAGGGCAAGGAACGCTGGCAGGTCTGGCAGAGACGATGATCATGGTCATGCCCCCGGGGCGAGTGCCCCGGAGTCATGACTGAGCATCACTTGAAGAGGATCAGCGCCTTCGTGACGGTGATCCATACGCCCCAGGCAAGCGGCACACCGACCAGCAGCCAGAAGGCAACGGCAATGCCGCGGCTGCCACCGGAAGCCACGCCGCTGCCTGCCCCGCCCGCGGCGGCCGCAGCGGCCTTCTCGTGAGCGAGCTTGCGCTCGGAGGCGAGTTCCTCGTCGCTCATGTGCCACTTGGCGGCAACGGGTCGGACGAGCAGATTCGCGACGAACCCGACCACGAGCATCCCGGCGAGCACGTAGAAGATGGGCCCGTAGATCTGATCGAAGGGGACGTTCTGCTCCTTGCGGGTGTCGTGCAGGTAGTTGACGACGACCGGGCCGAGAATGCCTGCGGTGGACCACGCCGTCAGCAGACGCCCGTGGATCGCGCCGACGAACTGCGTCCCGAACATGTCCGCCAAGTACGCCGGGATGGTCGCGAAGCCTCCCCCGTACATGGAGGCGATGATGCAGAAGCTGCCCACGAACAGGGCCATCGAGCGCCAGTCCGCCGACAGAGAGGCGAAGGCGTAGAGCGCCGTACCCAGCGCGAAGAAGATGAAGTACGTGGCCTTGCGCCCCAGCTTGTCCGAAGACGAGGCCCAGGCGATCCGCCCGAAGATGTTGAGCAGCGAGATGAGCCCCACGAAACCAGCGCCGACGGCCGCCGCGGCGGCCTTGTTCTCATCCGTGAACTGACCGAAGCCGACTTCCGGATTGCCGAAGAGCTGACCGCCGAAGGTCTCCTGCAGCATCGGCGAGGCAGCGCCGATGATGCCGATGCCGGCAGACACGTTCATGCACAGCACGATCCACAAAAGCCAGAACTGGGGCGTCCTGTGCGCGTTGCGCAGATGGACGTGGTTCTGCGTGATCATGGACTGGCTTTCCTTCGCGGGCGGGGGTGTCCAGCCGTCGGGCTTCCAGCCGGTGGGCGGCACGCGGTAACCGAACGCACCGATCATCATGAACACGAAGTACACCACCGCCATCGTCACGAAGGTCTGCCACACCCCGGGACTCGTGGGTGTCTTGAAGGTGTTCATCAGCAGCGTGGCGAAGGGCGAGCCGATCATTGCGCCGCCGCCGAACCCCATGATCGCCATGCCGGTCGCCATGCCGCGCCGATCGGGGAACCACTTGATCAGAGTCGACACAGGCGAGATGTAGCCGAGCCCCAGACCGACGCCACCGATGACCCCGGAACCCACCCACATCATCCAGAGCTGGTGCATCGAGACTCCCAGCGCGGAGATGAGAAGACCGCCGCACCAGCAGAGTGTCGACACGAATGCCGCCTTGCGCGGACCCGAGCGCTCGAGCCAGCCACCCCACAGCGCGGCGGAGCAGCCGAGCAGCACGAAGAACAGCGTGTACATCCAGCCGAGGTCGAACTGCGTCCAGTTACAATCGGTCGCAGTGAGTGCGCGGACGGTGCCGCCCAGCTTGTCCCAGAATGTCGTGGCACCGGCGGCGCAAGCGGCGAGTGGTTTGCCGTCGGGACCGACCAGCGCACCGCCGAGCGGCTTCCAGAACACCGAGAAGCCGTAGGCCATGCCGATGCACAGGTGGATGCAAAGCGCCGCGGGTGGAACGAGCCAGCGGTTGAAACCGGGGCCCGCGATGATGCGTTCCTTCTCCAACAGACCAGCCATGGGCCTGCTCCTCCGTCAGGGGTGCGCGTGCCTCTCGCGGACCTTCGCGTCCCGCGGGTGCAGCCGCAATCGTTGTTTTCCCATGGGGCATGCCCCGATGCCGTTATCGGGAGCAGGGCCAGCCGGGCCGGCGGATGATACCGGGGATCGTTCGACCCGAACAAGGCGAAGGCAGACCGCGGAATCCTCCGATCGCCGGTGCCGTTGTTCACTCAGGGACGGGCCCTGGATTTGACGCGCATCGCGGGCGTCATCCTCGCGGGCGGACTGGGCCGCCGGATGGGAGGTGCCGACAAAGGGCTCGTCGACTACCGGGGACGTCCGCTCGTCGCGCACGCGGCAGAGCGGCTCGCCCCACAGGTGGATGAGTTGCTCATCAACGCCAACCGGAACGCCGACCGGTACGGGATGTTCGGGGCGCGAGTCATTGCCGACCGGGACGGCGCGTTTCTGGGCCCGCTGGCCGGCCTCAGCGCTGCCCTGCACGAAACGACGTGCGACCTGGTCGTGAGCGTGCCGTGCGACAGTCCGGGTCTGCCCGAAGATCTCGTGCGACGCCTGGTGGACGGACTCCAGGCGGCAGGGGCCGATGTCGCGGTGGCACAAGCCGCAGGCCGGCTGCATCCGGTGTTCTGCCTGTGCCGGCGGGAAGTCCTGGCAACCCTGGACCGATACCTGGCGCAGGGCGGGCGACGGGTGGAGGAATGGGTACGGTCCGGAAACTGGACCGCGGTGGACTTCGACGATCAGCCGGAAGCCTTCCGGAATCTCAATACGGCAGAGGACCTGCAGACCTGACGAGGCATCGCCTCGATCGCACGCTCAGCGGTGCGGATCGACGGCTGCAGTGACTTTCCTGGGAACGTCCAGCACCTGGAAGAAGACTTCGTCGCGGCGGATCATGCCGAGTTCGGCCCGCGCGCGCTCTTCGATGGCTTCGTAGCCTTCCTTCAGGTCGCGCACTTCAGCGTCGAGCGCCGCGTTGCGCATCCTCAGCCCTTCGTTCGTGGCGCGGTGGGCCTCCACCTTCGCCTCGAGCTGATGCACCTCGAGCCAGCCGCGCTTCCCGAACCACAGGGGGCTCTGAAGCGCGACGATCGTCGCGATGAGGGCTAGGGTGAGCAGTCTCACGACGTCACTCGATGTGATAGAAAGCCTCGCGTCCGGCGTAGGACGCGGAGTCACCGAGGTCTTCCTCGATGCGCAGGAGCTGGTTGTACTTGGCCGTCCGGTCGGAGCGCGAGAGCGAGCCGGTCTTGATCTGCAGTGCGTTCGTGGCGACGGCGATGTCGGCGATGATCGTGTCTTCCGTCTCGCCGGAGCGGTGCGACACGACACTCGTGTAGCCCGCACGCTTCGCCATCTCGATGGCCGCGAACGTCTCGGTGAGCGTGCCGATCTGGTTGATCTTGATGAGGATCGAGTTGGCGATCCCGCGGCGGATGCCTTCCTTCAGGATGCGCGTGTTGGTGACGAACACATCATCACCGACGAGCTGGATGCGGCGGCCGAGCTTCTCGGTAAGCACCTTCCAGCCGTCCCAGTCGTCCTCGGCCATGCCGTCCTCGATGGAGACGATGGGGTACTTGTCGCACCAGGTGCCGAGGTAGTCCGCGAACTCGGACGACGTGAGCTGCAGCCCTTCGGCCTCGATGTGATAGCGGCCGTCCCTGTAGAACTCGGAGCTCGCGCAGTCGAGACCGATCAGCACCTGTTCGCCCGCGGTGTAGCCGGCGCGGTCGATCGCTTCGAGGATGAGCTCCAGCGCGTCTTCGTTCCGGGCCAGGCTCGGGGCGAAACCGCCTTCGTCGCCCACGGTGGTCGGCATGCCGCGCCCGTCGATGAGCTTCTTGAGCGTCTGAAAGATCTCGGCGCCGCAGCGCAGCGCATCGCGGAAGGTCGGCAACCCCGCCGGAATGATCATGAACTCCTGCAGGTCGAGGCTGTTGTTGGCGTGGGCACCGCCATTGATGACGTTCATCATCGGCACCGGCAGCTGCATTCTGGAAGCGCCGCCGAGGTATCGGTAGAGCGGCAGGCCGGATTCGTCGGCAGCGGCCTTGGCCACGGCGAGAGACACGGCGAGCATCGCATTGGCGCCGAGGCGCGACTTGTTGTCGGTGCCGTCCAGATCGATCAGGGTGCCGTCGATGAAGGCCTGCTCGCTCGCATCGAGCCCGATGATCGCTTCGCAGATCTCGGTGTTGACGTTCTCGACGGCCT
>CAZEDA010000128.1:0-8871 GCA_964510915.1 uncultured Rhodocyclaceae bacterium
GTCGGACTGCTCCAGCACTTCGACCTGAAAGCCGCGGCGCTCGCAGAACTTGAGGTACATGCGCAGCAGCATCGAGACCCAGTCCTGCGCTTCCGTGCCGCCCTGGCCGGCCTGGATGTCCAGGAAGCAGTTGTTCGGGTCCATCGGGTTGGAGAACATGCGGCGGAACTCCATGGCCGCGACATGCTTCTCGACGCCCTGGACATCGCTTTCCACGGCTTCGAGGGTGGCGTCGTCGCTGTCACCGCGGGCGAGTTCGAACAGTTCGCGGTTGTCGGCCAGGGACGAATCCACGTTTTCCAGCACCAGCACGACGTCCTCGAGGGACTTGCGTTCGCGCCCGAGGTCCTGGGCGCGCTTCTGGTCGTTCCAGACGGTGGGGTCTTCGGTGAGGCGGGCGACCTCGATCAGGCGGGCCTTCTTCGCATCGAAGTCAAAGATACCTCCGGAGTTCTTGGGCGCGGCGGCCCAGGTCCTCGATGTGCTGCGAGATGGCGTTCAGACGTTCGGCTTCCATGGAGGCGCGGGGTCCTGTGACGTAGCAAACCCGGAAGTGTAGCCGCTCAGGGTCCCGCTGGCACCAAAAGTCCGACCAGAAGGCCCGCGATGACGCCCCCCATGGGCCCCGCGCAGCGTTTGCCGAGCGCGGCGCCACCGGTGAAGAAGGTGAGCAGCAGCTTGAAGACGTTGTTCGCCACGAGCGCGAGCACGACGGTCGTCCGGGCGACATCCGGCGTGATCTGGCCGATGGCATTCAAGCGCAGCGCCGACAGCGTGATGGCATCGACGTCCGACAGGCCGGAGATCACGGCCACGCCGTAGAGTCCCGCCGACCCCGTGGTGTCGCGGGCCCACGCGGCGATCAGCAGGACCACCGCGTAAAGACCGCCGAAGAGCAGGGAGGCCCGGGCCGCCGCCGGGTTGCCCACCTCCGGCAAGGGGGGCGGCCTGTCGTGACTCAGCCGTCGCCACAGCAGGGCGGCACCGGCCACCCCCAGGATGAGACCGGCACCAAGGCTCGGCCCGAGCGCCGGCAGCAGCGACGGCGCCACGACTGCCACCACCACGCCGATCCGGAACAGCACCACGACGTTGGCGATGACGATGACCGGCGCGGACAGGCGCAGCGCGTCCTCTGCCGTGCGCGCGTGCCGCGCATACACGAGCGTGGTGGCCGTGCTGGACACGAGGCCGCCGAACACCCCGAGAAGCCAGGTGCCGTGCTTCTGGCCGACGATGCGCAACGCGAGGTAACCCGCGAGACTCACGCCGGACACGAGCACGACCATCCACCAGATCTGCCGCGGGTTGAGCGCATCGTACGGCCCGAACGCCCGGTCGGGCAGCAGCGGCAGGACGACGAAGGAGAACACCGCGAACTGCAGGATCGACAGCGCCTCGCTGCGATCGAGCTGCAGCGTCGCACCGCGGAGTTCGGCCTTGAAGTAGAGCAGGGTGGTCGCGCCGATGGCGATCATCACGGCCTCCTGCGCGTGGCCGTGCCAGACGAGCAGGGACAGTGCGTAGCAGAGCAGCGTCGCCACGATCGTCGTGGTGCCCGGGTCGTCGGCGACCGGAGCGCTGATGTAGACGCCGATCATGGTCAGACCCACGAGGAAGAGCCCCACGGCCGGGAGCCAGGGCAGTCCCAGGGGCGCGGCCAGCATCGACAGGCTCGAACCAAGCAGCGCGATGAGCGCGAAGGTCCGGATGCCGGCCTTGGCGCTGGCGCGGCGCTCGCGCTCCGCGCCCATCAGCAGGCCGATCGCGAGGCTGGTGACGAAGGCGTTCAGCGGTCCGAGTTCTGCCGGGATCATGCGGGGAGCCAGTGGTCGATGACCAGTTGCAGGGACTGCGTGTCGTTCCACTCGTTCACGTCGAGCCGGAAGACGGCGCGGATGCGTGCCGGCAGCGTATCGGCGTACCGGAACAGCATGGCCGTGAGCGGCGGCGACCGGTCCGATGGCGCGTCCGGCCGCAACTCCAGCCGGAGGTGCTGGCCGCCCACCACCCGCTGGGACCGGACCTGGAACTCCCCGTCGAAGGCGGGGGCCGCGAACCCCTGTCCCCAGACCTGCTCGCGCAGGGTCTTCGCCAGCGCGAGCGTGTAGTCGTCGGGGCCGAGGGCGCCGTCCGTTTCGATGACTTCCTCCAGATCGGCGGGCGACAGGAGCTCGCGCGCGACCGCCTCGAGCGCCTCGCGGAAGTCGTCGAGCCGTTCGGGCCGGAGGCTCAGGCCTGCGGCGGCGGCATGGCCGCCGAAGCGCAACAGCAGGCCGGGATGGCGGCGGTCCACCCGATCGAGCGCGTCCCGCAGGTGCAGGTTGGGGATCGATCGCCCGGACCCTTTCAGTTCGCCGTCGCCGCCCGGAGCGAAGCAGAACGTGGGACGGTGGAACTTCTCCCGCAGCCGGGAGGCGAGCAGTCCCACGATGCCCTGATGCCAGTCCGGGTCGTGGAGGACCAGCGAACAGGATTGCCCTGCCTCGATGCGCTCCATCGCGGCCAGCGCCTGGGCCTGCATCCCGGACTCGATCTCGCGACGTTCCCGGTTGAGCGTGTCGAGGCGCCGGGCGAGTTCCTGCGCTCGCCCCACGCTGTCGGTGACGAGGCACTCGATGCCCTGCGCCATGTCTTCCAGTCTTCCTGCGGCGTTGAGGCGGGGGCCGACCACGAAGCCGAGATCCTGGGCGGTGACCCGGTCGAGCGACCGTCCGCCCGCCGCGGCGATGGCGGCGATGCCCGGGCGCGTACGCCCGGCCCGCATTCGCGCGAGACCCTGGTGCACGAGGATCCGGTTGTTGCGGTCGAGCGGCACCACGTCGGCAACCGTGCCGAGCGCCACGATGTCCAGGTAGTCGGCGAGATTCGGCTCGGGCTGCGCGGTGAAGCGGCCCCGCCGCCGCAGTTCGGCCCGCAGCGCCAGGAGCACATAGAACATGACGCCCACGCCAGCGAGGTTCTTGCTCGGGAACCCGCAGCCCGGCTGGTTGGGGTTCACGATGACCCGCGCGGCCGGCAGCGCGGCGCCCGGAAGGTGATGGTCCGTCACCAGGACCTCGATGCCGAGGCGGGCTGCCTCCTCCACGCCAGCCAGACTGCCGATGCCGTTGTCGACGGTGATGATGACATCGGGCTTGCGGCCGGTCGCCAGCCGCACGATCTCGGGCGTGAGGCCGTAGCCGTACTCGAAGCGGTTGGGGACGAGGCTCTCCACGTCGGCACCGAAGCGCCGGAGAACGAGCAGCCCCAGGGCGGCGGCCGTCGCGCCGTCGGCGTCGTAATCCCCGACGATGAGCAGGCGGCGTCCTGCGGCGATCGCGTCGGCCAGAACCTCGGCCATGGCCTCGGCGCCCGCAAGCGTCGTGAACGGGATCAGGTGTTCGAGCCCTGTCTGCATCTCGGACGGGTCCCGTACGCCGCGCGCGGCCCAAACCCGGGACAGCACGGGATGCCGCCCCGAGGCATCGAGGCGCGCGGCAACTTCGGAAGCAAAAGGGCGTTGGACGATCACGTCGGCAGGCGGGGCGGCAGGCAGTGGACGGGGAATGGGAATGGTATCGCCAGGAATGGTGACTGCATGGCGGGCGCCCGCGACCCAAATTCGCATGTCATCGACACGATCTGGCAATCAATGGGCCGGGACCAAAAGCTCGATGATTTATTTCCGATAGTAACTCGCGACAGCGTCGGTCCCGGCTCCCGGATGAATCGGGCCAACGACGGAAAACCCAGGAAAGGATGGCTCGAGCGAGGTGAACGCCCCGTTCGAGCCGTCCTTCGCTAGACAACAGGCGGACGCATGGCCACCAAGAATCGTCTCGGCATCACCCTGCAACT
Organism: uncultured Rhodocyclaceae bacterium; assembly: GCA_964510915.1. Taxonomy (GTDB): domain Bacteria; phylum Pseudomonadota; class Gammaproteobacteria; order Burkholderiales. The sequence continues at coordinate 3,841 of CAZEDA010000128.1, forward strand.
GACCCTTCTCGCGTGCGGGACACTCATCGCAGCCGTGCTGGGCATGTCCCTGCTCGCGTACAACCGGGCATCCAGCGCTCTCGAAGAGCGCTGGACCGAAGATCTGCAGTCCCGCGTGAAGCTGGTCGAGAGCCAGTTGAACACGTTCGACACGACGGCCAAGGTCAACGCGGACCGGCTCTCGAAGATCTTCGAGAACATGATCGGCCGGCCGGTGGCGGTCGATCCGGCGCGCACCATCAAGGTGGGCGAGTACAACGCGCCTGCGATCGGCGTGGGCGGCAACGCCTTCAACATGAACTTCGACGAGGTGGATTCCTTCTCCCGCCTGACGGGTGGCGCGGCGACCGTGTTCGTGCGCATGGGGGATGACTTCCTGCGTGTGACCACCTCGCTCAAGAAGGAGGACGGTTCGCGCGCTCTCGGCACCATGCTCGGGAAATCCCATGCCGGCTACGAAACGGTCATGGCGGGCAACGTCTACCTCGGGCGGGCGAACCTGTTCGGGCGTGACTACATGACCAAGTACTCGCCGGTGAAGGATGATGGCGGCAAGGTCGTCGGGATCCTGTTCGTCGGCTTCGACATCACCGAGGGCATCGGCAAACTGCGCGATGAACTCTCCGCCTCGCGCATCGGCGAGACGGGGCATTACTTCGTTCTTGACGCCTCCAAGGGCCCCAACCGGGGCGTGCTCGCCCAGCATCACGAGCTGCAGGGCAAGAACGTGCTCACGACACCAGGACTCGAGGGCTATGCCCAGGTGCTGGATGCCCGGACCGGCTCCCTCGAGAAGGACGGAAAGCTCTTCGTCTTCCTGCCGTTCGATCCGTGGTACCGGGTCTTCGGCATCACGATCGACGCATCGGAACTGCACCTGGCCGCCGCCGCCGTCCGTAACCAGCTCATCCTCTTCGGCCTGCTGGTGGCAGTTCTCGGCTGTGTGGCGACCTACTGGGTGCTCTCCCGCAAGCTTCAGCCGCTGCAGCAGCTCGCAGAGGATGCCGCGCGTCTCGGTGCCGGCGACCTCACGGTCCGCGCCAAGGTCAGCAGTGCGGACGAAGTCGGCCAGCTCGCGACGGCGTTCAACAAGATGGCGGAACAGGTGAGCGAGCTCGTGGTGCGCCTGAAGCGCGCCGCGGAGAGCGTGCGGGGCGCCGTGTCACAGGTGCAGGATGCGTCCTGCCATGTGTCGCAGGGCTCCGACCAGCAGAGCGAGGCGGCTTCCCGTGCGGCTGCCGCCCTGGAACAGGTGACGGCGAGCCTCCAGGGCGTGAGCGAAAGCGCGCAGGCCTCGCGCCGGCTCTCCGAGCAGACGAACGACCTTTCTTCCAAGGGCGAGGCCGTGGCGTTGCGCGCGGCCGACGAAACCAGCGCGATCGCCGCCGCCGTGCGCGAATCCGCCGACATGATCGGTGCTCTGAACCTCCGGTCGGAGCAGATCACCCAGGTCGTCAAGGTCATCAAGGACATCGCGGACCAGACCAATCTGCTGGCCCTCAATGCGGCCATCGAGGCGGCCCGTGCCGGCGAGCAGGGTCGCGGTTTCGCCGTGGTGGCCGACGAGGTCCGCAAGCTCGCGGAGCGGACGAGTCAGGCGACGGTGGAGATCGGCGGCATGATCGCGTCGATCCAGAGCGAGACCTCCAGCGCCGTAGCGAGCATGGGCACGGGCTCCGAGCGGGTGGAGCAGGGAGTGCGGCTGGTCCGGGAGGCCGTCGAGGCCCTGAACGAGATCCGCCGGGCCGCGGGCGAGAGCCTGGCCAAGGCGGCGGAGATCTCGGCGGCGATGCAGGAGCAGAGCCAGGCGAGTTCCGAGATTGCCCACAATGTCGAGAGCATCGCGGCCATGGCGGACGAGAACAGCGCCTGCGCCCAGCGCAATCAGCAGACCGTCGCCAACCTCGATTCGCTGGCGGCGGAACTCACGGCTCTCACCTCCGGCCTGCGGGTCAGCGGCTGATTGCCGCGGGGATCAGTCCCCGCGCGGATTCGCTTCCCGGCTGCCGCGAAGCGCCAGGGAGGCGCCGAGTGTCGCCGGACGCCGCCAGAACTTCAGCGTATCCCGGCGGGATAGCCGTACCTCCACACCCCGCCGACCGGTGATGCCGGTCAGCGCGATCGAGTCGACGAACCCCGCCGAAAGCGCACCCAGCGCCGGCGCGATATAGCTCCCGTCCAGCACTTCCAGCGCCTGACGCCACGCCTGCAGGTCCGCCACGCGCGCCGCTTCGTGGACCTGCGAGATGTGAAGCAGCGTGTTGCCCCGTGTCGCAGCCCTCAGCGGGGTCTCGAGCGACGGTGGCACGGGCGCCACTTCGATATCCGCCGCCAGTGCCGCGACGGTGTCGTCATCGGAGAACACCGTTTCGAAGGGGGATGGCGCCGGCGTGCCCGGCGAACCGCCGCCCCAGAGCCAGAGACTGTTGATGAGCGGGCGACCGTCGCTCTCGCGGGCGCTGTTGACCGCGTGTGAGTGCATCAGCATCTGGGCCTCGTTCAGCCAGCGCAGCCAGACGATGCCCTGGTCGCCCGCCGGCAACAGACCGTCGATCGGGTGGCCGTGCACGGCGGACAGCGGGGCCGTCGCGATCGGGGCCGGGCGATCGCTGCGGATCAGCCACCGGTCGGGCCGCCAGGCCACGAAGGTGAGGCCGTCCTCGGCGAAGAACCGGCCCAGGGCCTCGACGAGATCGCGGGCTTCCTGCTCCCGGATGTCCAGTCCGCCGCCTTCGGTGAGGAACAGTTCGGCGCCGCGGGGCTGGAGATTCACGGGGTCGGCACAGAGCCAGTGACCGGGTCGCCCGGTGAGTCCCGCCTGGGCGGCGAGCAGTTCCGCCACTGGGGCGCGGGCCGGATCGTGCCCCCAGCGCCCGGCAAGCCAGCCCTCCACGCCATGCTCTCCGGCGGGCACGGCCGTCCCCTTGCCGAGCAGCCTGCCGAGCGCGGGCAGGGCCAGGCCGTCGTAGGCCCGGGCTTCGGCGGGATCGGGCCAGAACAGACCGGGGACGAGGAGATGCAGGCTGCGCATGGACGGGTATCGGGAGGAGGCGTGGGTTTCGGGGCGGACCGGCGGCGCGACTCGCGCACCGTCAGGAACCGGCTGTGGGAAGACCCCTAGCGAAAAAAGTTCCAGCCATGACGGCGGCTTGGGCGCTCTGGCAGAATGCGTGACCGTTTCCGAGCCAGGCGCCCGTGCTGCCCTTCGAGAGTTTCATCGGTCTGCGCTACGCGCGGGCCAAGCGTCGCAACCATTTCATCTCCTTCATCTCCATGACCTCCATGGCGGGGATCGCCCTCGGCGTGGCGGCGCTGGTGGTGGTGCTCTCGGTGATGAACGGGTTCCAGAAGGAACTCCGCGGCCGCATTCTCGCGGTGGTTTCGCACATTCAGGTACAGGGCCCGGGCGGAAAACTCCCCGACTGGGAGGCCGTGTCCGCCACGGCCCGGCGACACCCGGAGGTCGTCGGGGCGGCGCCCTACGTGAATGCCCAGGGCCTCATCTCGTTCCACCACACGGTGCAGGGCACCCAGGTCCGGGGCGTTATGCCCGACCGCGAGGATACCGTCGCCCAGATCGGCAGTCACATGACGGCGGGAAGGTTCGAAGACCTGCGCGCCGGCGAATTCGGCATCGTCCTGGGGCGCGAGCTTGCGCGAAACCTCGGGGCCCGCCTGGGCGACAAGGTCACGGTGATCTCGCCCCAGGGGCAGGTGACGGCCGCCGGCGTCCTGCCGCGGGTGAAGCAGTTCCGCGTGGTGGGCGTGTTCGAGGTCGGCATGTACGAGTACGACTCGGGCCTGGCCCTCATGCACCTCGCGGATGCCCAGCGCCTCTATCGCATGGAGGACACCGTGTCCGGCGTCCGGCTGAAGATCGCGGACCTGTTCGGCGCCGAGCGCGTATCGCGGGATCTCGCGAAGGCGCTGCCTGCCGGCGTCGAACTGATCGACTGGACCCGCAGCCACGGCAGCTTCTTCCGGGCCGTCCAGATCGAGAAGCGCGCGATGTTCATCATCCTCACGCTGATCGTCGCGGTGGCCGCGTTCAACATCGTCTCCACGCTGGTGATGGCCGTGACCGACAAGCAGGCCGACATCGCGATCCTGCGCACGCTCGGCGCCGCGCCGGGCGCCATCCTGCGGATCTTCGTGGTGCAGGGAGCGATGATCGGCGTGGTCGGCATGCTGGTCGGCGTGGTGTCCGGCGTGGTGCTCGCCCTCAACATCGACGTGATCGTGCCGTTCCTCGAACGCACGCTCGGCGTCCAGTTCCTTTCGAAGGATGTCTACGTGATCAGCGAACTGCCGTCGGACCTGCACGTCTCCGATGTGGTGACCATCGCGCTGGTGTCCTTCGGACTCAGTCTCGTGGCGACGCTCTATCCCAGTTATCGCGCCGCCCGCATCAACCCGGCCTCCGCCCTGCGCTATGAGTGAAGACAAGTCCGTCGTTCCGGTGATCCGCGCCCGCGGTCTCGCCAAGACCTACTCGGAGGGCGCGAGCCCCGTGGAGGTGCTGAAGGCGCTCGACCTGGAGGTTGCGCCCCGTCAGACCGTGGCGATCATCGGTGCGTCCGGATCGGGCAAGAGCACCCTGCTGCATCTGCTGGGCGGGCTGGACGATCCGACTGCCGGCACCGTCGAACTGATGGGCCAGCCCGTGGCAGGGCTCTCGGCGCGAGCGCTGGGCGAGTTGCGCAATCGTGCCCTCGGCTTCGTCTACCAGTTCCATCACCTGCTGCCGGAATTCACTGCGCTGGAGAACGTGGCGATGCCGCTCTACATCCGGCGCATGCCGGAAGCCGAGGCCCACGCGGCCGCCCGCGAGATGCTCGAACGGGTGGGGCTCGGTGCGCGTCTCGAACACGTGCCCGGCGAGCTCTCCGGCGGGGAACGCCAGCGCGCGGCACTTGCACGCGCCCTCGTCACACGACCCGCCTGTGTACTTGCGGACGAGCCCACCGGCAACCTCGACCGCCGCAACGCCGAGGCGGTGCTCGATCTCATGCTGGGCCTCAACCGGGACCT
>CAZEDA010000129.1:0-8863 GCA_964510915.1 uncultured Rhodocyclaceae bacterium
CCGGACTCGCAGAGACCTTCCAGGAGAGGACGCATGTTCAAGATCAATACCACCGCAGCACTCGTCGCCGCCGCGCTGTCGGCGATGGGCACCGGCGTGCACGCCACCACCACCCTGTTCGACAACTTCACGCCTCTGGCGGCCTCGGCCGGCCCGACGGCCAACGAAGCCCTGCCCATCACGCTGTCCAGCCCGAACTTCACCCAGCGCAGCATCGCCGACCGCACCACGCAACTCGGACTCGGGCAGTTCGACAGCGGCGCCTGGGACATGATCACCCAGAACGAGACCGGGCCCGATGCCGGCCGTTATCTCTTCACTGTGTTCGAAACCGGCCAGGCAGGCATCACCCGTCACGACCTCCAGACCGGAGTGACCCGCACGATCTGGCAGAGCCCGGCCGCCGCGCCGGCGCTGAACAGCCATGTCGCCTTCGACGCGTCCTACTGGACCCCGTGGGGCACGTACATCACGGCCGAAGAATCCTGGGGCACGCAGCCGCAGCCCTATGGTCGCCTGTTCGAAGTGACCAACCCGCTCAAGGCCGCGGGTACCGTGGACATCGTCCACCGCAACATCATCCCGCGCACCTCCCACGAGGGCATCCAGTTCGATTCGGCGAAGAACATGTACTTCATCGACGAACTGAATGGTGGCACCGTCTTCAAGTACACCTCCATGACGCCGAACGACGGGCTGACGTACTTCAGCGCCGGCCAGACGTCGGTGCTGCGCGTGGGTGACGGCTTCACGCCGAATGCGACGGGCGCCTACCAGTGGGTCGCGATCACCGACGCGAAGGGCGAGGCACTGCCGGACTCCGTGGTCGTCACGGATCCGAACGCCGTGACGTCGATCGACGGACGTGCTTCTGCGGACGTCGCCGCGCTGAAGGGTACGGACTACCAGCGTCCGGAAGACCTGCAGGTGCAGACGATCAACGGTCGCGAAGTGATGTACATGGCCACGACGACGACGAACGAGGTCTATCTCCTGGACCTCGCGACGCAGAACATCTCCGTGTTCGCCAACCAGTCCACGATCGATCTGGCCACGGGGGCGGCCGTCGGCTCGGCCCTGCGCAGCCCGGACAACCTCGCGATCGACGCCGAAGGCAACATCTACATCATCGAAGACCGCAATGGCGGCGTCGACGACGACATCTGGTTTGCGAAGGACATCAACAAGGATGGCGACCTGCTCGACGCCGGCGAGGGACTTGCGCGCTGGGCCTCGAACGGCACGCCCGGTTCCGAGTTCACGGGTCTGTACTTCGACAAGACCAACCCGAACCGTGCATGGGTCAACATCCAGCACCCGACGAGCGGTGTGGACCGCATGATGGAAATCACGGCCGTGCCGGAACCCGAAACGTACGCGATGATGGCGGCCGGTCTGGGCATCCTCGCTTTCGTCGGTCGCCGTCGCGCCGCAGGCAAGTAAGAGCAGAAAGAGTTACCCAGCAGTAGACGGGCGGTTCCCGTTCCGCCCGTCCCCCCTTCAGCCGCGACTCCGGTCGCGGCTTTTTTCATGGCTGCGGCAGTTCAGGTGCCGATCACACCGCCGTCGAGCCGTCGGATCGCCAGCGTGGCCGAGCGCGGGCGCGATCCCGAGGGGCCGTCGGGCCACGCGCTCAGTGCCTTGGGATGATCCGGGTCGTTGCGCTCGCCCGGGTTCTCACCCGGGTGCTGGATGTTCACGAACAGCGTGCGACCGTCGGGGGCGAAGCAGGGGCCCGTGATCTCGCAGCCGCGCGGTCCGGTGAGGAAACGCCGGACCTCCGCACTCACCGGGTCGGCGCAGAGCAGAGCGTTGTTGCCGAACCCCGCGAAATCCCCCTTGTTGAGTGCTGTGGGCGAAATGTCCGTGGCGATCCACAGCCGGCCTTGCGCATCGAAGGCCAGACCGTCCGGATTGCCGAACACGTCGCCTCGGATGTCGCCCCGTTTCGCGGGGTCGTCGAGCGCCGGATCGCCGCACTGCACGAAGAGATCCCACTCGAAGCGTGTCGATGCGGCATCGCCCGCGGCCTCGCGCCAGCGGACGATGTGGCCGAAGCTGTTGGCGGCACGCGGATTGGCTCCGTCCACCGGCGGCTGCGCGCCGGCGAGAACCGTGGAGCCGTCGACGGCGTTCGCCGTGGTGCCGCCGCGCTTGTTGTTGTTCGTGAGCGTGCAGTACACCTCGCCGGTGCGCGGATGCACGGCGATCCATTCCGGGCGATCCATCATCGTCGCCCCGACGCGATCGCCGGCCTGCCGGGTGTGGATCAGCACTTCCGCCTGACTCGCGAAGCCGTTCTCCGCGACGAGGCCGTTCGTACCGTGCGTGAGGGCGATCCACTCGCCGCTTCCGTCCCGTCCGAACTTCGCCACGTAGAGCGTGCCGTGATCGAGCAGGTCGCGGTTGCCGTCACGCTGCTTCGTATCGACGGGGTCGCGCGAGACGAACTTGTAGATGTATTCGTTGCGCTGGTCGTCCCCCATGTACACCACGAGTCGCCCGTCCTTCGCGATGGCGTGTGCCGCGCCTTCGTGGCTGAAGCGGCCGAGCGCCGTGCGCTTCACGGGCGTGGCTGTCGGGTCGAACGGGTCGATCTCCACCACCCAGCCGAAGCGGTTCGGTTCGTTCGGGTGCCGCTGCGGGTCGAACCGCTCGTCGAACTCGTGCCACCGGTAGCCGAAACCGCGATCGCTGATGCCATAGCGCCGAAGCGGTGTGGGGATGGCGCCTGGATGCGCGAAGTAGGCCTGCAGGTTCTCCTCGCAGGTGAGGTACGTGCCCCACGGTGTGTGGCCGTTTGCGCAGTTGTTGAGCGTCCCGAGGGCGACGAGTCCGGCCGGATCGGCCTCGGTGCGCATCCAGGGATGCCCGGCCGCCGGGCCGGCGATCCGCATCGGTGTGTACGCGGTGATCCGCCGCGCGAACCGGGAGGGACGGACGACTTCCCAGTTGCCGTCATCGCGCTGCGCCACCTCGATGACGGACACACCATGGGCGGCCTGGGCCTTGCGGACCTTCTCCGCGGTCCAGGTGCGCATGCCGTCCGCGTGGAGAAGTCCGTCGTCGGTGTACTCGTGATTGATCGCCATCAATCCGTGATTGCGGCGACCCGCAAGCGGCGGCAGCGCGAAGTAATGCATCCCGTCGTGATGCATGCCGGCCTGCTGCGCCTGTTCGTCGGCGGACTGGCTCGCGTCCGGCGCGAAGGCCGGACCGTCCGACACGGGATCTCCCCAGGCGTACATCACCTGAGCCGTGTAGCCGGCCGGAACATGCACCGCGTCGTCGACGGCGACGGGAATGCCTGCGAAGGAAATGCGCGGGCGGGGTGCCGCCCCGTGGACACCGGGACTCAGGAACGCAAGCGCGCCGGCGCCGAGCGCGGCGCCCAGCCAGCGGCGACGACCCGGATCGAACCCCGCCCAGTCGGAGAACGACGGTCCGACGGTGGGATTGGCGATGAGATCTTCGGGGTCGTGCATGGAGGGGCTCCGCGGTGGATGGGCTGCGAGTCAGATCGTATCCCGCGGACGGTGGTTCCGTACTCCCGGTGACCGCGAGGGCGGGCGCGGCGCGTGTCCGGCCCGCGCTACCCGTACGCGGGCCTCAGGGGACCGAAATCACCCGGGCGAAGACGTCCCGGTCGACGTTGCCGCCGCACAGCACTGCCGCTACGCGGCGTCCGGCGAGATCGTGGCGCTCCTTCCACGCAGCCGCGACGGCTGCGGCGCCGGCGCCTTCTGCCACGTTGTGCGTCGTGGAGAAGATGAGGCGCATGGCTTCCTCGACCTCGTCGTCCGTCACTTCGACGATGCGTGCGGCGTGCGCGATGATGGTCTCCAGCGCGGACTTGTCGGGCACGCGGCAGGCGAGGCCGTCGGCGATGCGAGTGCGCACCGGACGTTCGACGGCTTCCTTGTACTCGAAGGAGCGCGCATAGGCAGGCGCCTCGATGGAGCACACGCCGACGATTTCGGTCGAGAGCCCCAGGGCCTCGCGCGCGGCGATCGCGCCGCAGATGCCGCTGCCGAGCCCGATGGGCACGTAGAGCACATCGATGTTCGGCACGCTGTTCAGCAGTTCGAGCGAGTAGCTCGCCACCCCCCGCACGATGAACGGGTGGAACGACGGGACCATGTGCAGGCCCTCCGCCTCGGCCAGGGCCATGGCGTGCTCGCGCGCCGCCTGGAAGTCTTCTCCGTGCTCCACCAGCTTCGCACCAAGCGCGCGCATCGCGTCGTTCTTTTCGCGGCTGTTGCCGACCGGGACGACGATGGTGGCCGGTATCTCGTGGTGACGCGCCGCGAAGGCGATCGACTGTCCGTGGTTGCCGCGCGTCGCGCTGATCACACCCTTCGGCTTCGGGCCGTTCGCGAGCTCGTGGAAGTACACGAGACCGCCGCGGAGCTTGAAGGCGCCAACGGGTGTGTGGTTCTCGTGTTTGAGCCAGATCTCGGTGCCCATGCGGGATGCCAGCATCGGCCACAGGTACTGCGGCGTGGGCTGCATGTAGCGGTAGACGAGGTCGGCGGATTTCTGGAGCTGGTCGAGGGTGGGCAGGCGCATGGGACTCGGACTCGAAGGAAGGACGCGGCGGGCTCAGCGGCCTCGCAGGGCGGCGTCCGATACGAAGGGGTTGCTGCGACGTTCTTCGCCGAAGGTGGACGTCTCGCCGTGACCGGGAACGAAGGTGACGTCATCGCCGAGGGGCCAGAGTTCCGTGGTGATGCTGCGGATCAGCGTGGCGTGGTCGCCCCGCGGAAAATCGGTGCGCCCGATGGAGCCCTGGAACAGGACATCCCCCACGAACGCGAGCCGCACGCCGGCGTGGAAGAACACCACATGCCCCGGCGTATGGCCCGGGCAGAAATGCACGCTCATTTCCTGCTCGCCGAATTTCACGGTGTCGCCGCCTTCGAGCCAGCGGTCCGGCGTGAAGGCCTCCAGCCGCGGAAAACGGAACATGCGGCCCTGCTCGGGGAGCTGGTCGATCCAGAAGGCATCTTCCCGGTGCGGTCCCTCCACGGGAATGCCCAGGCGCGCGGCGAGTTCCGCCGTGCCGCCGCAGTGGTCGATGTGCCCGTGGGTCAGCAGGATCTTCTCCGGCGTCGCGCCGTTGGCTTCGATCACCCCCACGATCTGGTCGAGGTCGCCACCCGGGTCCACGATCGCGGCCTTGCCGGTGGCCTGGCACACCAGCACCGAACAGTTCTGCTGGAACGGCGTCACGGGGACGATGGTGACCTTCATGGCTTGCAGGGTTTCCGACATGGGGCGGTTCTCAGATCAGCCGGCGCTGCACCAGCGCGGTCTTGATGTAGGCATAGTAGATCGGGGCGGCGACGAGGCCCAGGATGCCGAAGGCAGCTTCCATGACCAGCATCGCCGTCAGCAGTTCCCAGGCCTTCGCCCGGATCTGCGAGCCGACGATCCTCGCGTTCACGAAGTACTCCAGCTTGTGGATCACGACCAGGTAGCCCAGGGACACGGCCGCCACGCCGAGCGAGTGCGACAGGCTCACGATCACGATCACGGTATTCGAGACCAGGTTGCCGACGATGGGCATCAGGCCCACGAAGAACGTCACTGCAATCATCGTCTTCAGGAGCGGCAACTTGATCCCCAGCATCGGCAGCACACCGGCCAGATAGATGGCGGTGAGCGTCGTGTTGAGCGCCGAGATGCGGATCTGGGCGAAGACGATGCGCCGGAAGGCGTCACCGAGGGCCTCCATGCGCTCGGAGAGCGCGACGGCCAGCGGCCCGGGCGAGCGGTTGGTCTGGGCTTCCCGCAGTGCGACCAGCGCACCGATCACCAGCCCGACGAGAATCTGCGTGAGGGTGATGCCCAGCGCCGTGCTCGCCACCCGAATGTCATCCGCGTGGGCGCGCAGCCACTCGGTGAAGGTGGTCCGGAGCGACTCGGCATCCTCCGGCAGCCGATCCGCGACCCAGAGCGGCAGCTTGCCCCGGGCGGCATCGATGATGTCGGCCATCTTCGCGAGCAGGGTCGAGAGGCTGCCGGCATCGCTGCGGAAGAAGGCGATCAGACCGAGGACGCCGACCGTGATGAGGGAGGCGATGATGATGGCCAGGATGGCCACGGCGACCAGACGGCCGCGGTAGCCGGTCACCCGGAAGAACCGCAGCCGCGGCACGATCACGTGCACCAGTTCGGCCACCAGCAGGCCGGCCAGCAGCGCGGGCAGCAGCTTGAGGCGCAGGACGAAGAAGAGTCCGAGTCCGGCCAGGATCCAGGCCGCGATCTCGTGCCGCGTCCAGGGGCTGTCGGGAGCGTTCACGCCGCCTTGCGCCGGAGCAGGACCTTCTCCAGCCGTTCGAGCCCGGCGTCGAGCTTGGGAATGTCGGCGGCAAAGCACCAGCGGACGAACCCCTCGCCCTCGGGGCCGAAGGCGATCCCCGGCGCCAGGCCGAGACCGGCATCAGCCACGAGCGACTTGCAGAACGTCAGGCTGTCCGTCATGCCGTCGACCTGGAAGAACGCGTACATCGCGCCGCCGGGCCGGGCGACGCGGATGCCCGGGAGGGCGTTCAGCCGGGCAACCAGGTGATCCCTCGCGGCGCGGAACCGGGTGACCGTCCTTGCGATCACGGGCTCGCCGTCGCGGATGGCGACGACGCCGGCCCGCTGGATGAAGCCGGGCGCGCAGGACGTGTTGTATTCGATGAGCGTGGAAAGCGTCTCGGTGAGCGGCGGCGGGGCGATCACCCAGCCCAGGCGGAAGCCGGTCATCAGCCACGACTTCGAGAAGGTGTTGGTGCTGACCACCCGGTCTTCCGGGCTGGCGATGTCGAGGAACGAGGGCGCCACGTCCGGCTGGCCGGCGGGGGCATCGAAGTACAGGCGCTCGTAGGCGTCGTCCGCCAGGATCCAGATGCCGTGCCGGCGGCAGTGCTCGAGGATCGCCTTCTGCGACTCCCGGTCGATCGCCCAGCCGGTCGGATTGTTCGGCGCGTTGAGGTACAGGAGCCGGGTATCGGGCGTCAGCGTCGCCAGCAGCCGGTCGAGGTCCAGATGCCAGCCCTCGGGCGTGAACCGCAGCGGAAAGGTCACGGCCTGCCCGCCCAGGATCTTGGGGATCTCCACCAGGTTGGGCCACATGGGTGTGATGATCACGGTCCGGTCGCCGGGGCCCACCAGAGCCTGCGTGACGAGCATCAGGGCGGACATGCCGGAGTTGGTGACCGTGACGGACTCCACCGGGGTCGGGCGATGCAGACGGGATACGTACCCGGCGATGGTCTCCCGCAGTTCCGGGATACCGAGGTTCTGGGTATAGAACGTGTCGCCGCCCTGGAGCGCCGCGATGGCCGCATTGCGGATGAACTCGGGCGTGACCTCGTCCGGCTCGCCGAACCAGAACGGCAGCACGTCGTCGCGCCCCATCCCGGCGTTGGCCACCTCCCGGATCTTGGAACTGCGCAGGGCGAGGATGGCGGGGCGGGCGTTGAGCGACGAAGACATGGCGACATCGGGGTCCGGCGGAAGGGGCCCCGATTGTCGCATGGCCACTGCGCGGATGACGCGACGGTTCCGGGCCTCGCCGCCCGGACCGCGGCGCCCCACCCGCCCGGGCTCTTTGCGTTAGCATGCCGGGCATTTCACGGGGAGCACGCCACCATGACCACCAAGCAGTTTTCCAATCTGATCGCCGGCGAGTGGGTGGCCGGCACCAACTACACCCGCAACGTCAATCCGTCCGATACGTCCGAAGTCATCGGCGAGTACGCCCAGGCCGACGCCGCCCAGACCGCGCGCGCCATCGAGGCTGCCCGCGCCGCCGCGCCGGCGTGGGCCATGTTCAACACCCAGGCCCGCGCCGATCTGCTCGAGAAGGCCGGCGTCGAGATCATCGCGCGCAAGGACGAGCTGGGTGCGCTGCTTTCCCGCGAGGAAGGCAAGACGCTCGCCGAAGGCATCGGCGAGGTGGTCCGCGCCGGCAACATCTTCAAATTCTTCGCGGGCGAAGTCCTGCGCAAGTCCGGGGAGCTGATTTCCTCCGTGCGCCCCGGCATCGACGTCGAGATCACCCGCGAGCCCGTAGGCGTCGTCGGCATCATCGCCCCGTGGAACTTTCCGTCTGCCATTCCGGCCTGGAAGATCGCGCCGGCCCTGGCCCACGGCAACTGCGTCGTGTTCAAGCCCGCCGATCTCGTGCCCGCGTCGTCGTGGGCCATCGCCGATGTCCTGCATCGCGCCGGATTCCCGGCCGGCGTCTTCAACCTCTGCATGGGTCGCGGCTCCGTGGTGGGCGAGGCGATCCTCTCCGATCCGCGCGTGGACGCCGTGACGTTCACCGGCTCGGTCGAGACCGGCCGCAAGGTCGCGCAGAAGGCCATCGCGACCATGAAGAAGTTCCAGCTCGAAATGGGCGGCAAGAACCCGCTCGTCGTGCTCGACGATGCCGACCTCAAGACGGCCGTCGAAGCGGCGGTCAACGGTGCGTTCTTCTCCACGGGCCAGCGCTGCACGGCCTCGTCGCGCCTGATCGTCACCGCCGGTATCCACGACAAATTCGTCGCGGCGCTGGTGGAGCGCATGAAGGGACTCGTGGTCGACAACGCCCTGAAGGCCGGCGTGCACATCGGCCCGGTCGTCGACAAGAGCCAGCTCGAACAGGATCTCTTCTACATCGGCGAAGCCAAGAAGGAAGGCGGGAAGCTCGCCTTCGGCGGCAATCTGCTCACGCGCGAGACGCAGGGCTTCTACCTGGAGCCGGCGCTGTTCACCGAGACGGTGAACACGATGCGCATCAACCGCGAGGAAGTGTTCGGCCCGGTGGCGAGCGTGATCCGCGTGAAGGACTACGACGAGGCGCTGGCCGTGGCCAACGACACGG
>CAZEDA010000130.1:0-8860 GCA_964510915.1 uncultured Rhodocyclaceae bacterium
CTTCCGGGTCGTCGATCTTGCCGGGCTTGCCCATGCTGCCGGACAGATCGAAGGGACCCACGAAGACACCGTCGATTCCGGGCACGTCGAGGATCGCCTCGATGTTGCGTACGGCATCGATGTGCTCGACCTGGATCACGACGGCGATGTCGTCGTTCGCGCGCTTCATGTAGGCGTCGAACTCGAGGTCGAAACGCTGGGCGCGGGTCACGCCGACGCTGCGGAAGCCGACGGGCGGATACTTGCACCGACCCACGGCCAGACGCGCGTCTTCCACCGTGTTGACCAGCGGCACGATGATGCCGGTGGCGCCGACATCGAGTGCCTTCTTGATGGAGGCCTCGTCGTTCCAGGGCACGCGCACCACACACGGCAGACGGGTATCCACCGCGGTAAGAATGTCGAGCGCGGCGCGCGGGTCCATCGGGGCGTGCTCGAGATCGACGAAGAGCCAGTCGTAGCCCGCCGTCGCGAAGATCTCGGCAACCTCGGGCAGAGGCATCTGCAGCAGAGCGCCGATCAGCGTGTCGCCGGAGCGCAGCCGCTGACGGAAGGAAATCGTCACCAGTAAGTCCTCAGGGTGGGGTGATCCTGGTCATTCATGCCGGCGCCGAGTTCGAGGCCGAGCAGCCATTCCTTGGCGTCTTCCTCGGAGCCGAAGATGCGGAACGGAAAGGGCGGCGGGTGGTACAGCTCGAACACCCGCAGCGCGGCGATCCCGAGACTCGACTGCACCACGCCGGCTTCCGCCAGGGTATGCCGGGTGACTTCCGGCGAGGCGAGGAAGGTGGCGGCCTCGACATCCACGCGCCAGATGCCCGGCAGTCGGGCCATGACCAGCTGCTTGCCGGGCACCAGCGATCGGCGGAACTCCAGTTCGGCCTTCACGGCAGCCAGGGTGAGCACACCCACGGCACTGTAGTCCACGTGCACGATGCCATCGGTGCCAAGCCATACTCGCGGAGCGGTCATCGGGAGATCCCCAGGTGCCCCGTTCGTGCAACCCGATAACACAGGCGTGCGACGATCCGAGGCTCAGATTAAGTTCGAAGAATACGATACTTGGCACCGGTCTGACGAGTTCCGGCACTGTGCCGGAGCTCGCTCAAGGCCGCCTGGCGTGGAAAACGTAGCGGTTCAGACTGAAGAAGTACTGCCCCGCGGCATCCATCGATTCGAGGTCGCTCCGCCACGCCGAGGCCGTCTCGGCATCGACCTGGCCGGTGCGCACCGCATGGCGGGACAGCGTCTCTTCCATGGCGCGGGCGAAGGTGTCCGCGTTGCGCGTGTGGGTGACCAGGGCATGGACTTCAACCCGCGGGGCTGCGAAACCGGCTTCGGCCAGCATCGCCACCAGTGTGCGGGGCAGCTGCGGATGGGTGCAGTGGTTGTCCCAGGCGTCGATCATCCGCCGCATGCGGGCCCGGTCCGACGAGTGCCACACGCAGGATTCCCAGTCGGTATCCATCAGGAGCAGGCGCCCGCCGGGACGCAGCAGCCGGAGGAATTCCCGAAGTGCCGCCAGGACGTCGGGAACGTACTCAAGCACCTGGGTGCATACGAGAGCATCGAAGAGCCCGTCACCCCCCGGCAGGCGGACGGCGTCGCCGGTCTCGACCGTAACGTTGCCGGCCGGGGCGCAGCGGCGTTTCGCGATGGCCACCATGGCGGCGGACGCGTCGACGCCGAGAACCCGCCCCTGCGGCCCGACGGCCTCGGCGATGTCCACGGCGAGCAGGCCCGGACCGCAGCCGATGTCGGCGATCGACTCGCCCAGCCGCGGCGCGAGGGCGCGCATCACGGCGTCACGCTGGGCAACGAGGTCGCCCGTCAGATAGACGGCTTCGAGGGCCAGGGCCGCCTTGTCGTCGGCGAAGAGTTCCGCCCCGGGTTCAGTCGAAGGTCTGGTCATGGACGCGGAGCGAATCCGTGGGCACCAGCTTCTCGAGCCAGCGGCCGACCGACAGGACATGGGCATCCTGCCCGGGCCGACCCACGACCTGGATGCTCACCGGCAGACCCTGTTCGTCGAACCCGCACGGCAGCGACAGCGCGGGCAGCCCCGTCATGTTGAACGGCGAGGTGAATCGCGTGAGCATGCCCGCGGCCGGCAGAGCGTGGCCGCCGATGCTCAAGATCGTCTGGCCGACGACGGGTGGCGCGCACGGCAGTGTCGGAACGAGGATGGCGTCGGCATCGCCCATCGCGTCGATCAGGGCATCGCGCACGAGTCGGCGGATGCGCTGTGCCTTCACGTAGTCCGACGCGAGGAAGCACTGGCCGAGTTCGAACCGCAGCCGGATTTCGGGGCTAAGGCCGCTGCCATCGCCAGCGAGCAGATCGGCGTTGGCCACTGAGGCTTCCGTCCCGATGGTGACGAACTGGGCCGCCTGACCGATGCGCATGGATTCGACCGCGGCTTCCCGGATGCGGGCACCGGCGTCGTGTGCGAGCCCTTCCAGCAGGCGGACGGCACGGGCCACGCCGGCCTCCACGTGTTCGGCGAAGACGCCCCGGAGCGCCACGAGCCGCGGCGGCCTCTCCGGCATGGCCCCGGCGGAACTGTCGGGAAGGCCCGCGAGCACTTCGAAGGCGACCGAGGCATCGTCCACGCACGCGGCGATCGGCCCGAGATGATCGAGCGACCACGCGAGCGGCAGGACCCCAGTCGTGTCGACGACACCGTAGGTGGGCTTGAACCCCACCACGCCGCAGCATGCCGCCGGGATGCGGATCGATCCGCCGGTGTCGGTGCCCATGGCGATCGGGACGATGCCGGCTGCCACGGCGGCGCCGGACCCGCCGCTGGAACCCCCGGGGACGCGATCGGCATAGCGCGGGTTCACCACGGCGCCGAAGTGCGGGTTCGCACTGGTCACGCCGAACGCGAGTTCGTGGAGGTTGGTCACGCCGAAGACGATGGCTCCCGCACGCCGCAGGCGCGCGACGGCAGGCGCGTCCTCGTCCATGAGTTTCGGGGTTCTCGCGAGCGTGCCGCCGGTCATCCGGTAGCCGCGGACGGCCATCAGATCCTTGATGGCGATCGGCACGCCGGCCAGCGGCCCGGGATCCTCTCCCCGCGCGACGCGAGCGTCGATCTGCGCGGCCTGCGCGAGGACGTCATCTTCCTGCAGGGCGATGAAGATCTTCGCGTGCTGCCAGTCCCTCGCGGCATCCAACGCCGAGCGCGCAATGTCTCCCGCGCTCACCTCTGCGCGCCGGACCTTGGCGGCCAGCGCCGACGCGGATTCCCGCGGGGCAACGCCGGGACGACGGGCCACGCTGAAGCCGGGCTGCGGGATCGGCGGCGAGCAGAGCGGCAACGCTTCGGGGAGCGAGGCCTCCAGGGCCACGAGATCCGAAAGATTCCAGGCGAGGCGCTGCTGCCACTCCTCCACGCGATCCATGGACCCCACGCCGCGCAGGGCGGCCACGGCAGCCAGTAACTGCGGGAACCTCGAGACGTCGGTGGTCATGGTCCGGACTCTCTGGAAGAAGGGGGCTCGGGCGCCGAGCCGGCGATCGCGCGCAATGCCTCGGAGTGGAATTCGCGGTGGTACAGGATGAGCACCACCCAGCTGGTGGCGGCCATCCATACCCAGGGATTCAGGAACCACATCAGCGCGGCCAGGGCGAAGTAGTAGGCGCGCAGCCCGTTGTTGAAGCTCTCGGCCGCGAGCGTCGCGGTCGCCGTGGCGCGCTTCACGAAGAACTGGCGCTCCTCGTCGGGCGCGGTCATCTCGGGGGCGGCGCCCACCATCACCGAACAGAAGTGGAACAGGCGCAGCGACCAGGTGAACTTGAAGAACGCGAAGATGAAGATGCCCGTGAGCAGCAGGATCTTCAGATCCCAGAACCGTTCGGGCCCGCGCTTGGTGAAAGGCAGCTCGAGCACCACGCTCGCCAGCTTGTCGGTGGTGCCGAGCAGGGCCAGCAGGCCGCCGAGGATCAGCAGCGTGGTGGAGGCGAAGAAGGTGGAGCCGTTGGAGAGATTGGCGATGATGTTGACGTCGCCGATTCGGACTTCCCGCTCCACCGCGCCGCGCATCCATGAGGCGCGCAATGCGGTCATCTGGGACAGGAGGCTCGGCCGGTACTTCCGGTGGGCATCCGCGAAGAGCACGTAACCCACCCACCAGACGACGAACCAGACAGTCGCAAACCAGTCGAGTGGTGACAGCGGCAGGGGCATGGTTTCAGGCCGGGTCCGGCCGGCGCGGGACGGTCATGGGCTCAGAGGAACAGCGTCAGTACTCCCGTGTAGCCGTACAGCCGGTTGTGGGAGATCTCGCCATTGCAGAAGAAGCCGACCAGCGGAATGTCGCCAAGGCCTTCACGGATCATGCGCAGTTCCCGGGACGGCTCACCGAACAGGGAGGCCCCGCGCCCCAGGCAGGAGAAGTACAGCGCGCCCTTGGGCCGGGTGAACAGGCCGCTCTTCATGCTCTCCAGCATGCGCGACATGTCCTCGACGGCCGAGCGCCGGTCGCGCCGGCAGAACATGAGCTTGGAGCCGGCGTCGACCAGATCGCCCACTGCGACCAGCCCGCGTTCGGCATCGAGGCCGAGCACATTGCGGACGGTGTAGTCGCCCGGGTCGTCTTCCGTGACCGGCAGTGCGGCGAACAGCTGCTCCGTGGCGCCTTCGAGATCGCCGACACCGCGGTTGGAAGCGTCCTCGCGCAGGACATCGAGCGCGGGACGTCCGTCGATCTCGATCAGCACGTTGCGTCGGCTCTGGGTCACGGTGTGGACCGCGCCCAGCGGAGAGCAGCCCTGCGTGAGACGGGTGCTGACGACCACGCGATCGGTGAACACGACGCCGGAGAGCCCGCCTTCGCTCACGCCATCCGCCACCTGCGGATGCACCGAGCGCGAGCTCGACAGGCCGCCGACGACGAACCCGCTTTCCAGTCGCCGCGACAGATCGCGCAGCAGACCGGCCACCCGACCGTTGCGCGGATCGGCATGGACCACGGCGAAGTTGCCTGCGGCCGCGCCGACGCTCAGGGGATCCTTCGCCAGATCGCTGGGGCCGCGCAGTTGCGACAGCACCCGGAAGCTCCCTGGTTCGAACGCGCCCACCATGATGGCCATGGCGCCTTCGTCCATGTATTCCTGACCGGTGGCGCACACGCCCAGGCCGACCGTGCCCACCCAGTGATCCACCCCGGTGCGCATGCGCAGCAGTTCCAGGATTTCCTGGGTGCGCGATGCGTACACGTCGGTGAGATACAGAAAGCCGAGATTCGCCTTGGGCGAGACGGCGCCCAGCTGTTCCAGACATTCCGCCGCCGCGATCCGCCAGTGGGGCGAGGCGGCATGCGCATAGGAAAACGTGGAGTCGACGGATCGGGTCTCGGAGAACATGGTCAGCAGCCAGGAGAGGGCGGAATGTGCGGCACTGCGCCCCGGAATTTCTCCGGCCGGGACCGCCGAAGGCATGCGGAACACCCGGATCGCGAAGGCTTGCGCAGTCGCGGTGCCGGGCTCCACGAGCGATGCGATGAAGCCCGGTCGAAGCGCGTCCCTATAATACCGGCTTTCCATTGAACGGAAGGCATCATGAACCTGGATCGCGTCGGCCCCGGACGGGATATTCCAAACGACTTCAACGTGATCATCGAGATCCCCATGAACGCGGACCCGATCAAGTACGAGGTCGACAAGGAGACCGGGGCCATGTTCGTGGACCGGTTCATGTCCACGTCGATGCACTACCCCTGCAACTACGGCTACGTCCCCCATACCCTGTCCGGCGACGGTGACCCGGTGGACGTCCTCGTGCTCTCCCCCGTGCCGCTCATCTCCGGCGTGGTCGTGCGCTGCCGCCCGATCGGCATGCTGAAGATGAACGACGAGGCCGGCGAGGACACCAAGCTGCTCGCGGTGCCCATCGACAAGCTCTCCAGCCTCTACCGCAATGTGGTGACCCCGCGCGACCTGCCGGAACTGGTGACCTCCCAGATCTCGCACTTCTTCGAGCACTACAAGGATCTGGAGCCCGGCAAGTGGGTCAAGGTGCTGGGCTGGGTCGGACCGGAGGAAGCGAAGGCCGAGATCATCGACGGCATCCGCCGTTACGACGACGCTGCGACCAAGCCCATGTTCTAGGGAAGGTGAGCCGGCCTTCCCTACGCCGCCTTGCTGGGCGCCTTGGGGACGGCGAGCCAGCGGGCCAGGATGGCCTCGAGCTGCTCGCGCTTGAAGGGTTTGGTGAGATAGTCGTCCATGCCTGACGCGATGCACTGCTCGCGGTCTCCTTCCAGCGCGTTGGCCGTCAGGGCGACGATGGGGATGCGCGGCAGAGACGTTTCCTGCTCGCGCTTGCGCAGGGCGCGCGTGGCCTCGAAGCCGTCCATCTCCGGCATCTGGCAGTCCATGAAGATCAGGTCGTAGCGCTGCCGGGCACTGATCTCCAGCGCTTCCACCCCGTTGCCGGCGAGATCCACCTCGTATCCCAGACGGCGCAGCGTGACGAGCGCCACCTTCTGGTTGACCGGGTTGTCCTCGACCAGAAGCAGCCGGGCCGTCCGCTTCTCCCGCACCACTGGCGCCTTCGGCTCGGCCGGCTGGGGCGCCACTTCCCTGCCCAGGGCATGGGTGATCGCCTCGTAGAGCTGCCGGGCCCTCACCGGCTTCGCCAGACTGCCGGCGAGTCCGGCGCCCTGCGCCTCCTCGGGATTCAGACGACCGCTGGAGCTGAGCAGAATTCTCGGAATCCGGCACAGCACCGGGTCGGCCTGCAGCCGCCGCGAGAAGTCGATGCCGTCCATTCCGGGCATGTGGTAGTCCAGAAGAATCGCGTCGAACACCTGCCCGCCCGCCTCGGCGTCGCGCAGCGTGCCCAGAGCTTCCCAGCCGCCGGCTGCGGACACCGCCTGCACGCCCCAGGACATCAGGTGATGCTCGACGATGAGGCGGTTGGTCGCGTTGTCGTCGACCACGAGGACACGCAGCCCCGACAGCGTGGTGGCGGACAGGCGGCCGCGCTGCGTCCCGTCCCCGATGGGCAGCGACAGCGTGAAGAAGAACGAACTGCCCTGCCCTTCCTCGCTCATGACGTTGATCTCCCCGCCCATCAGCGAGACGAGCTGGCGGGTGATCGCGAGCCCGAGGCCGGTGCCGCCGTACTTGCGAGTCGTGGAAGAGTCCGCCTGGGTGAAGGGACTGAACAGTCTCCCGATCGTGTCCTTCGACATGCCGATACCGGTGTCGCGCACTTCGAAGTGCAGCGGGACGCCGCGATCGGTCGCGGCGTCGGCGGCCACGCTGAGCGCCACCTCGCCTTTCTGAGTGAACTTGAGGGCATTGCCCACGAGGTTCACCAGCACCTGGCGCAGACGGGTGGGGTCGCCGCGCACCCGGGGCGGAAGATCGTTCGGAACCAGGCACAAAAGTTCGATGCCCTTCGCATGCGCCTGCTTCGCCAGCAGCGCCGCGACTTCCTCCACCAGTTCGCGCACGTCGAAGTCGATGGACTCCAGCTGCAGCTTGCCCGCCTCGATCTTCGAGAAATCCAGGATGTCGTTCAGCACGCCCAGCAGCGATTCGGCGGAGTTGCGGGCGGTGCGCACGAACCCGCGCTCGGCCGCCGGCAGCGTGGACTGCTCGAGGAGTTCGAGCATGCCCAGCACGCCGTTCATCGGCGTGCGGATCTCGTGACTCATGTTGGCGAGGAACTCGGACTTCGTGCGGGTCGTCGTCTCGGCCGTTTCCTTGGCGGCGACGAGTTCGCGGGTCCGTCGCACCACGGTGTCCAGCATGCCGTTGAAGGAATGCGCGACCTCGGCCAGATCGCCGAGGTCGGCCGGCCGCAGCCGCACATTGCCCTCGCCCGCCTGGATGCGCCGGGCGGCTTCGACAAGCAGCACGAGCGGCCGGGTGACGCGGTTCGCCGCGAAGAGCGCGAGCAGCGCCGCGATGACGGCCACCGCGCTGCCGAGCACTACGAGCTTGTTGTGGAAATCATCGGCGGCGGCGGCCAGACCGGCGCCGTTCTCGATTCGGCCGGCAATCCAGACTCTCGGGGCGCCGCCCGGATTCACGTTGAAGGCCCGCAGCGCGAGCGTGCGCCCTTCACGGTGCACCATGTCGCCGCTGATCGCCCGGTCGAGATTGGCCTCGGGCCAGTCGCCCGTCACGCCGGTGGAGGCGGAAGCCGCGGCCCCTGCCGAAAGGAGGTATTTCCCTTCGGCGGACGCGAGAAAGAACCCGAGCGCATCGTCCTGCCCCAGGAGCATCGAGGGCATGGCGACTTCGAGGGTGACGATCGCCTTGACCTCGTCACCGTCGATGACCGGCGCCGCCAGCATCACCGTGACGGAATCGACCCGCCCGCTACGCGGCGCGTGGACGACGGGATTGGATACGTAGGTGCGCCCTGCCTTCACCGAAAGCGCACGCTTGAGTGCTTCCGTCTCGAGCCGCTCAGTGGAGACGTCGCGCTGGACGACACGCTGCTGCTCGGACGAGTAGACGAGACGCAGCAGTTCCGTGCCCGCGGGATCCGTCACCGTCACCCTGCGCACATCGGGGCTGGTTTCGACGACGGCCTGGAACAGTTGCTCGAGCCGGGTCGGATCGATGATCCGGGTCTCGGGGACGCCGGAATCGGCGCTGTGCCGGATGAGTTCCTTCGCTTCCGGCAGGCGGGTGAGTGCAACGAGGTCGCGATTCGCGCGCTGCACCTCGCCGGCAATGGCCTGGATCCGGAGCGAGAGGCTCGACTGCACATCGCGATTGGCGGTTTCCCGGGCCCGGTCGGACAGGTCGTCGATGAGCACGCTGACGGCCACACCCAGAGGCACGACCGCCAGGGCGACGAAGACCAGCACGTACCGGAGCCTGAGGCTCAGCT
>CAZEDA010000131.1:0-3718 GCA_964510915.1 uncultured Rhodocyclaceae bacterium
GAGATGGCTTGTGCGGACTCTTCTTCCCCAAGCGAAACGGCGCTCGGTCCGGACGGCTTCGGGCCCTCGGGCATCGGCGGAAACTCGGAGAAGCGGCGCATGAAGTCCCGGTCGATCCGGTCCTTCCAGCGCCACACCCAGTCGCCGGCGAAGCCGATCGGGCCCCGTGACGCAACCGCATGCCTGTCACCGGTGCTCACGAGAGCAAGCCAGTGCCGCTGCGGGCGGTAAGGCTGCAGCGGTTCCCCGCGGACGGTGCGGCGAAGATTCTCCGCGAGCGGGACGCCCATCCTCACCGCGAACACGCCCGCCTTCTCCAGACGCCGCGGCTCGAAGGCGGCGATGTCTCCGGCCGCGAAGATCCGCTCATCCGATACGGTGCGAAGCATGTCGTCGACGCGCACGAAGCCGTCCTCGTCGAGCGCGAGACCCGTATCCCGAAGCCATGGCGCGCCGCCCGCCTGGATCACCCACATGATCTCGTCGGCAGCGAATTCCTCCGCCGCGCCCGTGACAATCCGACCCGGCCGCACCTCGCTCACGACGGTGCCGAGATGCAGTCGCACACCGCGACTGGCAAGCACCGCCGCAAACCGGCGCCGCACCCAGGCATTGTGGGTGGGCAGCACTTCCGCAGAACCGCTGAAGAGATGGAACGAGAGTTCGTCCGGATTGCGTCCGAGCCGGCGCCGCTCCTCCCGCAGCCGCCACTGCATCGCGAGCGTGAGTTCCACGCCGCCGGCACCTCCGCCCACCACGGCAATCGTGACCGGTCCCGTCTGTGCGCGCACCCGCTCCAGAAGGGCGAGCCAGCGGTCGTTGAACTGCTGGATGGGCTTGACCGGCACGGCGTTGGCGAGTGCGCCGGGCACGCGCGCCACCTGGGGCGTGGAACCGATGTTGATCGAGCAGGCGTCGTACGGGATCGGAGGACGACTGCGGCACAGCACCTTCCGCGCGACGCGATCGATGCCGACGACTTCGTCCCGGTAGAAGCGCGCCCCCGCGAACACGGCGAGTCGCGCGAGGTCGATGTGGACGTCGTCGAAACCGTAGTGACCGGCGATGTACCCGGGCAGCATGCCCGAGTACGGTGTATCCGTGGTCGTGCAGATCACCGTGAGACGGACGCCCGGCTCCGGCTGCATGCCGAAGCGCTTGAGAACGACGACGTGACTGTGACCGCCGCCGACAAGCACGATGTCGCGCAGCACTGGTCCCGGGGACATCCCCATTCGGGGTCTCTCGAAAAAGTGCGGATCGTTCCGAGTGTACCCGCACGCGGTCCCTGCGGCGGCGCCTTGACCCGGCGCGGCCGCCGTGCAGATACTCGCACCTCACCTGCGACCGGAGCACGCCATGGAAGGACTCGACCACGCCGTCATCGTATCGGGTGACCTCGACGCCCTGTCGTCCGAGTTCGAGGCGCTGGGTTTCACGCTCACGCCGCCGGCGCGCCATCCGTGGGGGACGTCCAACCGGCTCGCGCAGTTCGCCGGGCGGAACTTCCTGGAACTGCTGAGCATCGATCGGCCCGAACTCATCGATGCGGAGCCGTCGACGAGTCGGGGTGGTCCGTTCAGCTTCGGGCGGCACGTAGCGCACTTCCTCGCGAATCGTGTCGGGATGGCCATGCTGGCGTTGCGGGGCACTGACGCCAACGCGGACCTTGCAAGGTGGGAGGCAGCGGGTCTCACGACCTACGAGCCGTTTCACTTCGAACGGAAAGCCACCCTCCCCGATGGGACGGCAGCCACCGTCGCCTTCTCACTGGCGTACGCGACTCACCCTGACCTGCCCGAACTGGCCTTCTTCACCTGCCATCAGCACTCTCCGGAGGTCTTCTGGAAAGCGCAGTACCAGCACCATGGCAACCGGTCGATGGAACTCGTGGAGGTATCGCTCGCGGCGCCGGAACCCCGCCGCTTCGCAACCTTCCTCACCGGACTGACCGGAAACGCCTGCCGCATTCGCGACGACGGTATCGAGTGCGACATCGGCCCGCATCGGCTGATCGTCCTCGACGCCCAGCGTGAACTCGGCGGGTCGGGCACGGATACCGTCAGCATCGGAAGGTTCACGAGCATCGGCATCCGGGTGGATCCCGATGCGCCCCAGCGCGGCACGCATGTGCGTGCCGGCGGCATTCTCATCCATTGGATCTGAAGACCTTCGACAGAACTGCCGTCGTCTGCCCGATCCGGGCAACGCTCGCCGACGCCGCCCGGCAGCCCTGCGATCAGCGGCGCGCGCGCCGTCCCGCCGTGACGACAAGCGCGAGCCCGCCCAGCGTCAACGCCCAGGTGGTCGGTTCCGGAATGGCGGCCGTCACGGTCAACGTGAGTGTGTCGCCCGCTGACAGCGAATCGAACCCGATGGTCCAGTCCGCCGACGTGCCGGTCAGGAGGGCGTCGCCGAGATAGGCCTGGGTCGTCATCGGCGGCTGGAACATCAGCCCCACCGATCGGGCATCCGCAGCCGTCGCCGTCACACCGCCATCGTTGGAGGCAAAGCCCCCGGCGGACAGCGTGCCCCGGTCCACCTCGATGCGCAGAAGACCGAACCCCTGGCCGGACAGATTATCGACGATGCTGTTGAACCCCGCCGATCCCCGCGACAAATCGTCGGCGCCGAGTTCGAAGACAAGCGATACCGCGCCCGGGGCGCGGAACGCGATGTCGACGGCGACGAGTTCCGGTGTGCTGAACGAAGCATCGATCGCGTTGCCGTTGACGGACGAAGACACCAGCGTCAGGGCTTGCGCCGGAGCGACGATTAAAAGAGCCGCAGCGGCGGCGATCGAGACGAGCGAAGCACGGGTCAGGGAAGGCACGGGGAATCTCCGAAGGCTGGGATGGCAGATCGGTTCACAGGAGCGGGCGGAAGAAGCGCCGCAGGCGACGTCATTCGACTATAGGAGGACGACGTGACACGCCTGTCGCAGGCCCGTGATTCGATCGGCGCATGCGCAATCATGTCGAGGTCATCGCCGTGACACTGCGCGGCCTGAGACTCCGGGACATCGACCACGTTCCCGGAGCCCCGGCATGATTCCCCCCAAGTCGCTCAATCGCCGTGAATTCATCCGCGGTATCGGCGCCCTCGGCGCCGTCACGATCGCGCCGCGCGCGCTCGCCGCGGATGAACCCCTCGCATTCCTGCATGGCGTCGCCAGTGGGGATCCGCTGGCGGACCGCGTGGTGATCTGGACGCGTGTCACGCCCTCCGCGGCGTCGCGGACGGTTCCCGTGCTGTGGGAGGTAGCGCTGGACGACGGGTTCCGCCGGGTGGTGCGGCGCGGGCGCGTCATGACTTCCGCAGCGAGAGACTTCACGGTGAAGGCAGACGTCGCAGGCCTGCCCGCCGGCGCAACGCTCTACTACCGGTTTGCTTCGACCGGCGTCGTGTCGCCGGTGGGCCGCACCCGCACGCTACCCACGGGTGCATTGGGGCAGGTCAAGTTCGCCGTGTTCTCGTGCTCGAACTACCCGGCCGGCTACTTCCACGCCTATCGCGAAGCCGCGAAGATGCAGGACGTCTTCGCTGCCGTGCACCTGGGTGACTACCTCTACGAGTATCCGCGCGGCGGCTATGCGTCCGCCGATGCCGCAGCGCTCGGTCGCGAAGTGGTGCCGACGGGTGAACTGCTGGCGCTGCGCGACTATCGCGAACGGTTCGCCCAGTACCGTACCGACGCCGATCTCCAGGCCCTGCACGC
>CAZEDA010000131.1:3818-8847 GCA_964510915.1 uncultured Rhodocyclaceae bacterium
GAGTTCGCCACCCCGGGCGTGTCTTCTCCGGGTCTGGAGGCCTTCTTCCCGTTCGAGAACCCGCTGGCAGTGGCCTCCGGGCTCGCGCAGATCATCGGGCCGCTGCAGTACGCGGATACCGCGCAACGCGGTTTCATGGTCATCACGGCGACCCATTCGGCATGTTCCGCGCAGTGGATCTACGTCAGCAACGTGAAGTCGACCGGCTACTTCCGCATCGACGGCCCTGTCTGGAAGACGCTCCCCGGCGCTGGCAATCGTCGACTGGTAGCAGCCTGACTGCGACTGTCAGACCACCCCCTCGCCATCGCGCGCCACGGCATCGGCCAGGAACTTGCGCACGGCGCGCCGGACCTGAGGTCCGGTTTCCACGTCGTGCACCATGTCGGGTGTGGCGCCGGTGGCCGTGACATGGCCGTCGCGGAACACGATGATGTCGTCGGCCAGCGTGGCGACGTCGTCGGGGTCGTGGGTGATCACGAGGAGGGGCACGCCGAATCGCTCGCGCAGCGCGAGCAGTTCGTGACGCATGCGTTCACGCAGCAGCGGGTCCAGCGCACTGAAGGGTTCGTCCAGCAGAAGCAGATCGGGCCGGCCCACCATCGCGCGGGCGAGCGCCACGCGCTGCCTCTGCCCTCCGGAGAGGCGGCTCGGATAGTCGTTTGCGAGGTGCGCGATCTCGAACACCTCCAGCATCGCGAACACTTCGTCCCGCACGCCTGGCGACAACGAGCGCTCCCACCACCGCTGCAACGGGAACGCGACGTTTCGCGCGACCGTGAGATGAGGGAACAGAGCGTAGTCCTGGAATACATAGGCCACGCGCCGAAGTCGCGCCGGCAGATCCACGCCCGCCGCGGAATCGAACAGGACACGGTCACCGAGGCGCACGCTGCCGGCATCCGGACGCATCAGCCCCGCCACCGCCTGCAGCGTGAGGCTCTTGCCGGACCCGGACGGGCCGAACACGACGGTGACGTCCTTGTGGCACTCGAACCGCGCATGGAGATCGAAGCTGCGGCCGTTGCCCTGCAGCCGGCGGGCGATGTCCACGGCGAGCTTCATGCGTGGCGCACCTTCAGCAGCCGTCCCGATCCGACCAGCACGACTACGCAGACGATGGAGATGGTGACGACGAGGAAGTTGGCGACGTCGTCCTGCCCGGCCTGGACCGCCTCGTAGACGGCGATGGACAGCGTCTGCGTCTTGCCGGGAATGCTGCCGGCGACCATGAGCGTGGCGCCGAACTCGCCGAGGGCGCGGGCGAAGGCCAGCATCGTGCCGGCCAGGATGCCGCGCCAGGCCAGCGGGAGCGTGACGCCCACGAACACCCGCCATTCGGTCGCGCCGAGGACCCGCGCGGCGTTCTCGGCCTGGGACGGGACTTCCTCGAAGGCGGCCCGTGCCGCCTTGTAGACCAGCGGAAAGGCGACGACCGCCGCGGCGATCACGGCGCCCTGCCACGTGAAGATAAGCACGATGCCGAAGTGCTCGTTGAGCCAGGCGCCGATCCACCCGCGCCGCCCGATCAGCACCAGCAGGTAGTAGCCGAGCACCGTGGGCGGCATGACCATGGGGAGCGTCATGAGGGCATCGAACACTTCGCGCCCCCGGAACCGTGTCCGCGCGACGAACCAGGCGATGGCGACGCCCGCGATCAGCACGATGGCCGTGGCCCAGCCGGCGACCTTGAGCGACAGGGCGAGCGGGACCCAGACGGCAGCGAACCCGCCTTCCACCTCCGGCATGCGTAATATCCAGTTTTATACAGCGAGCGAGGCTACCTGCAGGCCCCGCGGCCGTCAATGGAGCCGGGCTCTCAGCCGGGACCGGGCAGAAAGACTTCGTCTATGCCAGCCACCTCGCCCGCCCGTGGCGCCGCATAGCCGGGGAGTTCCGCGACCATCTCCTGGAAGCTGGGACCGCGCAGCATCTCCAGGAAGGCCTGGATCTCGGGCTTGTCGAGGTCCTGCGCGGCGAGCGCGAAGAAGTACTGCTCCTGGGCGATCGGCAGGAATCCCAGCCTCAGCTGGTGGGCGGCCGGCTGCACGCCGAAGCCGACGTCCGCCATCCCGCTGGCGACGTAGGCGGCCACCGCGGCGTGGGTGTATTCCTCGGTCTCGTAGCCGCGAATCTCGTCACCCGAGATGCCTTCCGCCGCCAGAAGCTGGTCGAACAGCAGTCGCGTGCCGGAGCCCTGCTGCCGGTTCACGAACTGCACGTCCGCCCGCGCGAGGTCCGCGAGGGACAGGATCCCCTTGGGGTTGCCGTTCGAGAGGAACAGGCCCTGGGTCCGGGTGACCAGATGCACGACCCGGTGCCGCTCGGGATCGAGCCAGCGCCGATACTGCCGCGCCGCCACGAGACCATAGGGGCCGACGGGGAGATGGAATCCCGCGAGATCGCATCCGCCTCGCGCCAGGGAGGCGAGCGAGTCGTGGGTGCCCAGATAGCGCAGGTCGAGCTGGATGCCCTGATGATCGAGGAACAGCGCCGGCACCCGCGCAACGGCGAAACCGTGGCTCGCGTGGATGCGGATCGTGGCGATGTCCGCATCGAGCAGCTGGTTGATCTCGTGATTGATTTCCGACGCGAGGGATTCGAGCTGGAGGCCCAGCCGCGCGATCGCGCGCTGCTCGGCCCAGAGGATCTTGGCCCCGAGGGGCGTCAGCGCGGTGCCCTTGCCGCGCTCGAAGCGCACCAGGGGCCGTCCGAAGAACGCTCCCCAGGTTTCGACGAGGCCCCACGCATGCCGGTACGACACGCCGACGGCCTCGGCCGCCTCGGTGAGCTTGCCCGTGCGGTTGATCGCGCCGAGCAGCGCGAACACCTCCGGACCGACCCTTTGGCCAGACTCGTCTTCGAGCGTCCAGGTGGGCTTAACGGCGATGCGCTTCATGTGAACAGTTTTTCATATTGAGAGGTCCTCCGCCACCTGTTAGTTTGCGCGAAGTTTCAAATGCTTGCGCAAATTTCCCGGGGTGGGAAGTGCGTTGCCGATATGTACGGCAGTTCCTATGCAGTCCAACTCCGGAGCGTCGTTAACGAAGGGCGCCCTTTTCCCGCGCCCGCCCTGGAGGATTCAATGCCGGACGACGTCACCGTCGCGGTCGAAGCAGCCATCGACCGGCACCGGTCTGTCGCGGGTGGTCTGCTCCCCCTGCTGCACGACATTCAGGACCGCCTGGGCTATGTGCCCCCGTCGGCCATCCCCGAAATCGCCAAGGCGCTCAACCTTTCCCGCGCCGAAGTCCACGGGGTCGTTTCGTTCTACCACCATTTCCGTCAGACCCCGCCGGGCCGGCATGTGCTGCAGGTGTGCCGCGCGGAGGCCTGCCAGTCCATGGGCGCGGAGTCCCTCCTCGCCGCACTTCGCTCGCAACTCGGCATCGATCTGCACGGCACGACCGCCGATGGCGCGGTCACGCTGGAGCCGGTTTACTGCCTCGGCAACTGCGCCTGTGCCCCGTCCGTGATGGTCGACGGTCGCGTGCGCGGCCGCGTGTCCGCGAACGCCGCGGCCGCGCTGGTGTCCGAACTGCAGGGGGCCTGAGCATGCGCGTATTCGTTCCCTGTGATTCCTCGGCGCTGAGCGTCGGAGCCGACGAGGTGGCGGAAGCCATCGCGGAGGAAGCCCGCAAGCGCGGCGCCTCCGTCGAGATCGTCCGCAACGGGTCCCGTGGCCTGCTGTGGCTCGAACCGCTGGTCGAAGTCGAAACCGCGAAGGGCCGCGTCGGCTATGGCCCGGTCTGCGTGGCCGACGTGCCCGACCTGTTCGCGTCGGGCTTCCTCGAAGGCGGCGATCACCGCCTGGGCATCGGCGTCGTGGAATCCCACCCCTATTTCGCCGGGCAGGAACGCCTGTGCTTCGCCCGCGTGGGGCTGGGCGATCCGGTGTCGATCGAGCACTACGAGGCCAACGGCGGGCTGCGCGGTCTTCGCAATGCCCTCGCGATGGCCGGCGCCGATGTCGTGAAGGCGATCACCGATTCCGGTCTGCGCGGCCGGGGCGGTGCGGCGTTTCCCACCGGCATCAAGTGGAACACCGTGCTGCAGACGGCGGCCGACCAGAAGTACGTGGTGTGCAATGCCGACGAAGGCGACTCCGGCACCTTCTCCGACCGCATGATCATGGAAGGCGACCCGCACGTGCTGATCGAGGGCATGGCGATCGCCGGCATCGCCACCGGGGCGACGAAGGGCTACATCTACCTGCGCTCCGAGTACCCCGATGCCGAACGGGCGCTGAACGCCGCGATCCTCCGTGCGCAGGCGCATGGTGTGCTCGGTGCCAATGTTCTCGGATCGGGCAGGCGCTTCGATCTCGAAGTGCGTCGCGGCGCAGGCGCGTACATCTGTGGCGAGGAAACCTCGCTGCTCGAGAGCCTGGAGGGCAAGCGCGGCATGGTGCGCTTCAAGCCGCCCGTCCCCGCCATCTCCGGCCTGTTCGGCAAGCCCACCGTGCTGAACAACGTGATCACCTTCGCGTCGGTGCCGATCATTCTCGATCGCGGCGCGACGTTCTACCGCGACTACGGCATGGGCCGCTCCCGCGGCACCCTGCCCATCCAGCTCACCGGCAACATCAAGCGCGGCGGACTGGTCGAGAAAGCCTTCGGCATCACGCTGCGCGAATTGCTCTACGACTACGGCGGCGGCTCCGCCAGCGGCCGTCCCATCAAGGCGGTGCAGGTCGGCGGACCTCTGGGCGCCTACGTGCCCGAATCGCAGTTCGATCTGCCGTTCGACTACGAGGCCTTCGCCGGCGTCGGTGCGATGGTCGGCCATGGCGGCATCGTCGTGTTCGACGACACGGCGGACATGGCGAAGCTGGCCCGCTACGCAATGGAGTTCTGCGCGATCGAATCCTGCGGCAAGTGCACGCCCTGCCGCATCGGGTCCACGCGCGGCGTCGAGGTCATCGACCGCATCATCGACGGTCGCGACCGCGGCGCGCAGGTGGAACTGCTGCGCGAGCTGTGCGACACGATGCTCCACGGTTCGCTCTGCGCCCTGGGCGGCATGACGC
>CAZEDA010000132.1:0-8837 GCA_964510915.1 uncultured Rhodocyclaceae bacterium
AACAAGCTGGTCGGTTCGCGCACCGTGTCGCTGGGCGTGCTGCTGGACGACCCGTCCGACAAGAAGCGCTGAGCAACGGCTCCCGTCAGAACGCGAGCTGCGCGGACAGATAGAAGGCGCGCTGGTCCTTCTTGTCGGCGATCTGTCCGAAATCCACCCATGCGGCGGTGATGGACAGCCGCTTGGTCGGGAACCACGCGACGAACACGTCCTTGAAGTCCTCTTCGCGGAACGCGCTCAGGTTGTCGGGCTTGCGCCGGTACTCTGCGCCCAGCGCGATGCCATCGGTCAGGAAGATGGCGAGCGACACCTCCGGCATCCACCGGTAGCCGTCGTTGCGATCCCCGCCGAAGCCGAGCAGCCCCATCTGGTTCGCCTTGGTGGCGCGCAGAGTGGCGTTCGCCAGCACGTTCCGCCCGAAAGCCCCCCCCAGCCAAAGCTTCGTCGCCGCCATATAGAAGTCGGTGCCTTCCGAATGGCGCGCGCCCAGGGCGGTCGGCACGTTCATGTCGTCGTTGCGCTTGTGCTGCAGACCGAGAGCGACCTGCGGCAGCCAACGGTCCTGATCGAACACGGCGTCGCCCAGGACCTTCACCTTGAGCCCGTAGATGTCCTGGCTGATGGCCTGTCCGGGTACGGTCGTCCCGAGCCCCAGGTGCTGACGCGCGTAGGAAAGCTCGACGCGATCCCGAATGCCGATGGCGAGCCCGCCGGCCTGGAAGCGGAAGTCCGTAGGATCGGCACGGGTATAGAAGACCGTGACGCCCACTTCGTCGCGCGAGCCGTAGCCCGTGATGAGTGCCCAGGGGGTCAGGCCACCGCCGCCCGCCCCTTCCACCTGGGTCACCCCACCGGTGGCAAGCAGACGGGAACCGGGGCGGTCCGCCTGCGCAGCGCCGGCGGCGCAGGCGAGGCAGGCAAGCAGAAGAAGTCTGGAGATCGTATTCATGCCTCCTTGATCGGCCCGGGCCGCGGCAACCTTGAGCACAGGATCGGGCCTGCACCGATCAAGATCACGGCGCGTGAGCCGATACCGGAGAGTCGCACGTCATCCCCTGCCCGGCATCCATGCTCCCGATCCCGCGAACCCGAGGCCTGATCTTCGCTCTCGCCGCCGCCCTGCTCTTCGCCCCCTCCGCCGGCATCGCGGAGACCGAGTCGCTCCACGCCCGTCTTGGAGGGCAGCCCGCCGTCGTGCAGGTCGTCGACGAACTGATCGAGACCTACCGGGACGACCCGAAGGCAGTTCACCTCTTCGGCAAGGTCAACTTCAAGCGGCTCAAGCAGAAGCTGTCGGAGCAGATCTGCGCGATCACCGGGGGACCATGCACCTTCGATGGCGACGACATGAAGACCACACACGCGGGTCTGCCGATCACCGAAGCGGATTTCTACGGCCTGGTGGAACGCCTGCGGGTGATTCTGGACCGCCACGGCATAGGAGCCCGCGAGAAGAATGAACTGCTCGCGCTGCTCGCGCCGATGAAACGCGACGTGGTGACCCGATGAACGCACGTCGCACCGCGCGCCTGGTGGCGCTGTTGAGTCTGGTGGCATGCCGGGCGGTCTTCGGCGCGCAGGTTCAGGCGACGGTGACCGGCGCCGACGGCAAGCCCGTCACTCAGGCCGTCGTGACCCTGAAGCCCACCGCGAACAGTCCTGTTCCGGAAGGCAACCCGAAGTCCGTGGTGATGGACCAGGTCGACAAGGAGTTCGTGCCGCTGGTCGTCCCGGTACAGGCGGGCGGCGCGGTCAGCTTCCCGAACAAGGACAACATCCGCCACCACGTCTATTCGTTCTCGGCACCGAAGACGTTCGAGCTGAAGCTCTACTCCGGCGTGCCCTCGAAGCCGGTGGTGTTCGACAAGCCCGGAGTCATCACGCTCGGCTGCAACATCCACGACTGGATGGTCGGCTACATCTTCGTCGCCGACACGCCCTGGTTCGGCAAGACGGGCGCCGACGGTACGGTGAGCATCGATGCCCCGCCCGGTGAATACACGGTCCGCGCCTGGCATCCGTGGAGCAGCGCGATGGCTGAGCAGAAAGTCCGCACGGATGCCGCGCCGGCGAAACTCGCCTTCCGCCTGTCGGTCGTGCCGCCGCCGGTGCCCGCCAGGAAATAGGGACGTCCCGTGATCCGCTTCGTCCGCCTGGAAGTCCGTATCGTCGTCTTCTTCGTGATCCTGCTCGTCTGCATGCAGGGCGTGATGTTCACGCTGGTGACCGCGAGCGGACAGCACATCGCGGAGCGGCGCGTTCGGCAGGAACTCGCAACGGGCGAACGCCTCTTCCGTCGACTGGTGGACCAGAGCAACCGCCGTCTGTCGGATGCCGCCAGCGTGCTCGCCGCCGACTTCGGGTTCCGCGAAGCCGTGGCGACCCGAGATCTGGGCACCATCCAGTCCGTGCTTCGCAACCACGGCGCCAGGATCTCTGCGGACGTGGTGCTGCTCGCCGATCTCGAAGGCATGCCGCTCGCCGACACGCTGGACGAAGGCCATGGCGGCGCCGGACTGCCGCAGGTGTCGGACCTTCTCGCTGCGGCTCGCGACCAGGGCAAGGCTTACGCGATCACGCTGATCGACGGGGTTCCGCATCAGGTGGTGGTGGTGCCGGTGCTCGCCCCGGTGCCCATCGCCTGGGTGGCCATGGGCTTCAGGCTGGATGATCGCGCCGCACGTGACCTGCAGGACGTCACGGCACTGCAGGTGTCCTTCCTGTCGCGTCGTCCGGGTGACGACTGGCGGATGCACGCCTCGACGCTGCCGGAACAGGCACGGGTGCCGCTGCTCGACTCCGCCCGGCGACAGAGCACTCTGGATACGTTCTCCTTCATCGACGTGGGCGACGATCACTATGCGACCCTGGTGCCGGTCCTCGGCGAGGGGAACGAAGGACGCGTCGTCGCCGTGCTCCAGCGCTCCCTGCGCGAGGGACTCGAACCGTTCCACCGGCTGCGCAACATCCTCGCGATCCTCGCGGCCGTGAGCATCGTACTGTCGATTGCCGGCAGCATGCTGATCGCCCGCAGCGTCACGCGGCCCGTCGGCAGGCTCGTGACCACCGCCCGCCGGATCCGGGACGGCGACTATCCCGAACACGTGGCCGTCGAGCGCAGCGACGAGATCGGCGAGCTCGCGTCGAGCTTCAATCACATGCTGGACGGCATCAAGCAGCGCGAATCGCAGATCCTGCGCCTCGCGTACGAAGATGCGCTCACGGGTCTGCCCAACCGGGCAATGCTCCACGACCGCCTGACACAGGCGCTGTCGTCCGCCCGCCGGACCGCCTCGCCGGTCTCGGTGATGGTGATGGGTCTCGACCGGTTCAAGGAAGTGAACGAAACGCTCGGCCATCCGATCGGCGATCGGGTGCTGCGTGAGGTCGCGGTCCGCCTCCAGGGTGTGCTTCGCGAATCCGACACCGTGGCGCGGCTCGGCGGCGATGAGTTCGCGATCCTCCTGCCCACCGGGGACAGCGAGCGAGTGCAGAACGTCGTGCGCCGCATCGTCGCCGCCCTCGAGACCCCGATCGTCATCGACGATCAGGCCATCGACGTGGGCGGCAGCATCGGTGTCGCGAGCTTTCCGGATCACGCGGACAGCGCCGATACGCTGCTGCGACAGGCGGACATGGCGATGTCGCTCGCCAAGCAGGCGAACAGCGGATACGCCATCTACGATCCGGCACAGGACGATGGCCGTCGCGGCCACCTCTCCCTGCTGGGCGAGCTGCGCCGCGCCGTGGAGCGGGACGAGCTGAACCTGCACTTCCAGCCGAAACTGGATCTCGCCACCGGCGCGGTCCACCGTGCTGAAGCCCTGGTTCGCTGGCAGCATCCCGTGCGCGGGTTCGTGCCGCCGGTGGAATTCATTCCGTTCGCCGAACGCACGGGCTACATCCGGCAGGTCACCCGCTGGGTGGTGGAGCGCGCCATCCTGCAGGCAGGTGAGTGGCATCGTGCGGGACGCAGCATCACGATCTCCGCCAACGTGTCGACGCGGGACCTCATGACGCCCGACCTCGTGAATCTCGTCACCGGCGGACTGCAGCGTCACGGCACTCCGGCATCTCTCCTGTGCCTCGAGATCACCGAGAGCGGCTTCATGGACGACCCGACGCGCGCGCTGGAGACCCTCGAGCAGCTCCACGCCCTCGGCGTACGCCTGTCGATCGACGACTTCGGCACCGGCTATTCGTCGCTCGCCTACCTCAAGAAGCTGCCGGTGCAGGAGCTCAAGATCGATCGGGCATTCGTGATGCACATGGTCACCGACCGCGATGACGCGACCCTAGTACGCTCGACCATCGAACTCGGCCACAACCTCGGCCTCGAAGTCGTGGCGGAGGGCGTGGAGGACGCCGCCAGTCTCGACATGCTGCGCGTGCTCGGCTGCAACGAAGCGCAGGGCTACTTCATCAGCAAACCGCTTCCCGCGGATCGGTTCGAGCAGTGGCTCGACCAGCGGGGGAACGCGGCCAGCGCCGCCGCCTGACCCTCGGCGGGCCTGCCCCGGCACCTCCGTGCCGCTGCAGGACCGCGTTCCGCGGGAGGGATTGTCCAGGGGCATGACACCCCGATTCGTCCGATCGTTGCGCGCCGTTCGCGGGCGCACCGTAGTGGGCTGCGTCGCCGCTTCGAATCCCTCCTGATGTGCATGCCGGGGCCCCCTCATGGCCTCGGAGAACGACCGTTCCGCCGCGTCGATCGCCAACGTGGCAACATGAGCCACCCGCAGGAAACGCTGACCGACTGCCGGTCCGGCTTTGCTGAAGCCCGGGAACGGAGGGGAAGAACCCGGTTGCCGGGGTCGTTACCCGTTTCGCATGGCCGGGCCCGGCTTGCGTTTCCGGTCGGTGGGTGGCGGGACTGGAACGGCAGTTGCGATGTCCCGGGAAAACAGACGGTGGTCCGCGCCCAGGCGCCGGGGAGACTGACGATGCAGGAAGCCGGAGAATTGCTGTCCTACTCGAGTGCAGGCCTCATGTTCGCGCTCGGCCTGCGCCACGGCATGGACCCCGATCACATCGCCGTGATCGACGGACTCACGATGCGCGCGATGGAGCAGCGCCCCCGCACCGCGCCCTGGGTGGGAACGCTCTTTTCCCTCGGACACGGACTCGTGGTCACGGCGATCGCGCTGGCGGTGGCTGTCGCGAGCCAGCAGTGGGCCGTCCCCGAAGAGATGGCCCGTTACGGAAGCTGGCTGCCGATCCTGCTGCTCATCCTGGTGGGCTTCCTCAACCTGCGGTCCCTTCTCGCCCACCACGAGTACACGCCGGTCGGCTGGCGCGGCTGGCTGCTGCCCGGGCGCCTCAAGCAATCCAGCCACCCCCTGCTCGTGATGTTCGTCGGCGTGATCTTCGCGCTGGTGTTCGACACCGCGACCCAGGCCGCCGCCTGGGGTTTCGTCGCCGCCACGCAGGGCGGCGCCATGCTGGCCCTCACGCTGGGCCTCGTGTTCACGGCAGGCATGGTGATCACCGACACGCTGGACAGCCGGCTCCTCGCGACCATGCTGCGCCGCTCGCAGCGCGAGGAAGCGCTCCGCTTCCGGCGCGGGCTCGGCTGGGCCATCGTCATCGTGTCGTTCGGCATGGCGGCCTACGGGGTGGCCACCCACCTCGACGAATCCCTCGAACTGGGCGACGACGCGTACTTCGCGCTCGGCGTGACGCTGTTCCTGCTCTTCGCCGGCGCGTACACCTGGATGCTCCGCCGGACCCGCGTACCCGCGAAAACCATGTAGCCCGACGCTCGCGGCCACGGGCACGCCGCGGTCCGACCATAACAGCCCTGCCTGGGAGCCTCACCATGTCCTGCGCCACACGCCTGCCGCAACTGGCCCTGCTCACGTCGGCGCTGCTCCTGGTATGCGGCAGTCCGCAAGCGCAGTCGACGATCGCGGCGCCCCGCGTCGTGGTCACCGCGCCGCTTCCCGAGAACGCCGCCCCGGGCCGCATCCCGCTGGACGTGCGCAGTGCCACCGGCAGTCGCCTGGACCTCGAGATCCGCGAGACGCCTGCCAGTGTCGATCTGGTGGGTGCCGAAACGATCCGCCAGCGCGGGTTCGCGAGCGCGATCGAGGCTGTGGAATCAACGCCGGGCGTGCAGTGCGGTGGCGCCCCGGGGGATCCGGTGTCGTGCTCCATGCGTGGCTTCACGGTCAACCAGGTCACACAGCTCTACGACGGGCTGCGCGTAGGCCCGGCAAGCATGACGTCGCGACCGCTGGACCCGTTCAACTTCGCATCCGTCGACATCCTGCGTGGACCGGCCTCGGTCCTCTATGGCGAAGGGGCGGTCGCCGGCGCGATCAACCTGCGTCCGCGCCGTCCGGTCCGCGGCAACGGAACCACCGACGCACTGCTGTCCTTCGGCAGCTTCGACACGCTGCGCATCGGCATCGGCAAGGGCGGTTCCAGCACGGATGAGACGCTGCACTATCGCCTCGATTTCAGCCGGCAGAGTTCGGATGGCTGGGTGGACCGCACGCCCTACACGATGAACGCGCTGACGAGTGCCGTCCTCTGGGATGTCACGGACCGTCTCGCACTGCAGTTCTCCTTTGACGTGTCGACCGACGACATCTCGCCCTACTGGGGAACACCGCTCGTGCCGGGCGCCTTCGCAAGGCAGCCGGTCTCGGGCGTCGTCACGACAACGGATGGGCGCACGCTCGATCGCCGGCTCATCGGCCGCAACTACAACGTCGCCGACAACGTCATGTCGAGCGAGAGCTACTGGACGAAGCTCCGGGCCGAGTACCGTGCGAGCGAAGCGCTCACGTTCCGCAACGAGTTCTACTACTTCCACGCCGAGCGCGAATGGCGCAACGCCGAGACCTACACGTTCAACACCGGCACGTCGCTGATCGATCGCGACCGCTTCTTCGTCGCGCATCGCCAGAATCTTGTCGGCAACCGGCTGGACGCCACCTACCAGCACACGCTGTTCGGCATGGCCAACCGGGTGCTCGGCGGCCTGGACGTGAGCTACCTGGATTTCTGGCGCCCGAGCGGGTTCGATGGCGGGGACAGCGTGGATCCCTTCCATCCGACCGTGGGCAGATTCGGGCCGATCGGCTCGGCCCTGCAGACCACGCGCATCGTCACCACCGGACTCTTCGCCGAGGACGTGCTCTCGCTCACCGACAAGCTCAAGGTGGTGACGGGACTGCGGACCGAGTCCATCGGGCTCGATCGCAATCGCTACACGACCACGGGCGCGGAGATCACCGGGCCGCAGGGAGGGTTCAACGACACGTTCCGGAGCTCAACCTACCGTCTGGGCATCGTGCACGAGCCCGTGGAGCGCCTGAACGTCTACGGCCAGGTGAGTTCGGGGAACGACCCCGTGGGGGAGAACGTCTTCCTGGTCCGCGCCAACCAGAACTTCAGGCTCGCGAGTTCCTTCCAGTGGGAACTGGGACTGAAGCAGAGCTTCGCGGAGGACACGGGAGAATGGACGCTCGCGTACTTCGACATCACGCGCAAGAACTCGCTCAGCCGGACTGCGCTCGACGAAGTCGCCAATGTCGGCCGGCAGTCCTCACGCGGCATCGAAACCGGTGTTGCCTTCCGCCCGACGCGAAACGCCCGGCTCTCCGCGAATTACGCCTACATCGACGCGCGGTTCGACAACTTCCGCGAAGGCATCACGCCCGACACCATCCACGATGGCAAGCGGCCGCCCAACGTGCCCAAGCATGCCGTCAACGTCTATGCGACCTATCAGTTCGAGCCGCCGACGCCTGTGGAGGTCGGAACGAGCTTCCGCTACGTGTCGGACCGGATGGGAAACAACACGAACACCACCGTGCTGTCGTCTTACCAAACCATCGACGCCTTCGTGGCGTGGATCCATCACAAGTCACGCATCACGTTCCGCGTGCGGAACCTCACCGACCGGACGTATGCGCAATGGGTGGATGTCTTCTACCCGGACCAGGTGCTGATCGGGGCGCCGCGCAGTTTCGAGGTGAGCTTCACCACGCGGTTCTGAGACTGACTTCGCCGGCCTACGGCCGGCGGCTCGGCTCCTCGGCGCGCACCTGCTTCGCGAGCTTGTCCAGCACGCCGTTCACGTACTTGTGCCCGTCCGTCCCCCCGAAGGTCTTCGCGAGTTCGATGGCCTCGCTGATGATCACGCGGTAGGGGGTTTCCAGGTGGCCCGTGAGTTCCTGGGCTGCCAGCAGAAGGATCACATGCTCCACCGGCGAGAGGTTCTCCACCGGCCGGTCGAGGCAAGGCGCCAGCAGGCCTCGCAGTTCGTCCGCACGGCTGGCAACGCCGTCGAGGATGCGGTCGAGCAATTCGCCATCGACCCGCTCGAACTCCTCGTCGAGACGCGCCTCCGCCTTGAGCGCTTCCGCGCTCTTGGGATTCACGAGCCAGCCGTAGAGCAGTTGCACGGCAAGACGCCGTGCACGGTTGCGCGGCGTAACCGGCCGGGCCGGGCGCTTGGCCGGTTCAGTCTCGCTCATCGTCGATCGCCTGGAGAAGATTGGCCATCTCGACCGCCACGCGACCGGCCTCCGCGCCCTTCACGTGCATGCGGGCTTCGGCCTGTTCGTCGGTGTCAGTGGTGAGCACGCCGTTGGCGACCGGGATGCCGCTTTGCAGCTGCACCTGCAGGATGCCCGCGGCGGACTGCTCCGACACGATCTCGAAGTGGTAGGTCTCACCGCGGATCACGGCACCGAGCGCCACGAGCGCCCGGAACTGTCCGGTACGCGCCATCGCCTGCAGCGCGAGCGGAATCTCCAGGGCGCCGGCGACGTTGGCGATGGTGATGTCGTCGC
This sequence comes from uncultured Rhodocyclaceae bacterium, assembly GCA_964510915.1. Taxonomy (GTDB): domain Bacteria; phylum Pseudomonadota; class Gammaproteobacteria; order Burkholderiales. The sequence goes on from CAZEDA010000132.1 coordinate 8,808, forward strand.
GTTCCACACCGAGACGCAGCAGTTCGTCCA
>CAZEDA010000133.1:0-8820 GCA_964510915.1 uncultured Rhodocyclaceae bacterium
AGCGGGTCGATGCGGTGCGGCAGTCCCGTCAGCGGCGAGTAGAACTCCGTGCCACGCATCCGCGCGAGCAGATCGATCGTCGGGCATCCGGGCAGCGGCACGAACAGCGTTACCGAAAGCCAGAGGCAGGGCACCTTCCTCACCGTGACGTCGTCGCGGATGAGGCGCACTTCGGCGGGATACCCCGCGAAGCGGCCCGTCAGGATCGGGTAGCCGTCGGGCTCGAAGTGCTTCTCGCAGTTGTCCAGCGGGGCATCGCCACGATCGAGCAGCGATTCCTGCCACCGGCGGTGACGCCGGCTCTCCCGCCGATAGCCGACGGCGAGCACGCCGGCAATCAGGCAGGACGCTGCGGCAAGTTCGAACTGCATTGCTCGAAGCCTGTTCTCGGGACGACTGGCGTCAGTACCCCTTGGGCCGTGGCCACGGCATCGTGAACTGATCGCCACGCTTTACGTACTTGTACCGGTGAAACGCGAACCAGAGCGACGCCGTGATGTAGAAGGCCATGATGGAAAGCAGCATGTCGCTGTAGCCGAGATAGGTGGCGAAATAGACCGCCGTGCACAGCAGCAGCAGGATGATGGCCGTCCACGGATGGAACGGATGCACGTAGCCGCGGTGGATCGACCCGAGCGGCCACAGCTTGCGGAACCGCATCATGTTGAAGGACATGAAGGTGTAGCCGAGCAGCCCGGAGAGGATGGAGAACCCGATCACCAGATCGAGGCGCGTGTAGAAGAGCAGCGCGAACACGACCGCAATGGGGATCAGGAAGAGGATCGCGCGGTAAGGGGTCCGGTAGCGGGGATGGACCGCGCCGAACCACTCGGGCATGTAGTGATCCCGACCCATGGAAAACCAGGACCGGGACGCATCGTTGATGCAGCCGTTGGCCGAGGCGAGCGCAGCGAACAGCGTCCCGACGAACATGATGGCCTGCAGGGCACCGCCGCCCGTGAGCTTCGCGGCGTCGTACAGCGGCGTGTAAGCCTGTCCCAGGTATTGCCAGGGCATCAGACCCGACGCCACATACCATGTGAGCGAAGCTGCAACCAGCAGCGTGATCATGCCGCTCATGGTGCCGAGCGGGATGGAGCGCCCCGCGGAGCGCACTTCTTCGGCGGCCTGGCAAGTGCCCTCGATGCCCAGGTAGTACCACATGCCGAACTGGAGGGCCCCGATGGCGCCGATCCAGCCGTAGGGCAGGTCCGTGAACAGTTCCCGATGCAGCAGCACCTTGCCCGGCTGGGTGGGCGACACGCTGAAGAAGAGCACGATGATCGAGGCGAAGGCGATCGCGGTGATCACGAAGTTGACGGTGAGCGTGGCGTAGACGCCGCGATAGTTGAGCCAGGCCAGCACGGCGATCGTGAGGACGATGAACGGCCTGACATCGAGATCGGCATGACCGGTCTCCGCGGCGAAGGACTTGAGCAGGTCGCCGACGACGATGGCATTGCTCGCCTCGAGCATGGTGTACGCCATGACCAGATAGAGGCCCACATTGAAGGCCATGAGGGGGCCGATGATGTGCTTGGCCTGCGTGTACTGGCCTCCGGCCGCCGCGACCGTGGAGGTCACTTCCGAATCGATCATTGCCACGCAGGTGTACAGCAGTCCGATGTACCAGCAGGCGATCAGTGCGCCCCACGCGCCGCCCTTGGCGAGCGAGAAGTTCCAGCCCGTGAACTCGCCCACCAGCACGATGCCCACGCCCAGGGCCCACACATGTACCGGGCCCAGCACCTTGCGCAGACTGATGTGCTGTGTGCCTGCCCCCGGCTCCGTCGTTGTCGTTGTCGTCATCGTCTTCTCCGGACTATTCCTCGCCTTCCCGCGAACTCATCAGGAAGTCCTCCTTGTATTGCCTGGCCACCGCCAGGGCGTCCAGGATCATCCAGCCGAAGATCAGGATCGAGACCGCCCATGCGCCGTAGCTCAGCAGCACCCAGATGTTCATTGCGTGTCTCCTCGATCAGCGGTCGTTGCCGAAGCGCTCGGCGATGACTTCGCGATACTCCCGATCGGAGAGCCGCAGCAGCAGGAAGAAGTAGCCGACGATCACCACGATGGTGATCCACAGCCAGACGGAGCGGAGGTCCTTGTCGAAGTCGAATTCGGTTTCGATGAGGCCCTTCGCATCGGCGGGCGTCTTGCCGAGCTTTTCCCACTGCGCGGCCTGGGTGGCGTTCTGTCCCAGATCGGACCATGTGACTTCCTTTGCCGGCGTCTGCTCCGCGGCCGCGGGAGCCGCTGCGGCTTCCTCGGCCAGCTTCTTCTTGAGTTCGAAAGGCAGCAGCAGACAGAGGAACAGCATGACGAGGATGAGGACGCTGTCGACGATCTGTCCCGCACCGCTTTGCTTCGGGGGTTCGTAAGCCATGTCGGGGCGCTCCTACTGTTCCGGTTCGTCGAGGTGACGGATGTCCAGTCCGTAGATGTGATTCCGGTCTTCGCGGTAGTGACGGATCATCGCGAACATGGACACGGTGTTGAACAGCAGCAGGAGACAGGCGCCCAGGGTCAGTGTCACCCTGAGTGCGGCGCTGTCGACGAGCGGGGAGATGGCGAAATAGACGAACGAGATGGTGATCCAGAGCACGGCGACAAACACCAGCGCCATCGCGCGATCACGCGCGAACATGCTCTCGATCCGGGCCGACAGCGACGGATCCATGGTTGCTTCCTCCGGGAGCTTGCGTTATCCGCATGGGGTGAACCCCATGCATTATTTTTGAATGCAGGCGTTTATCTACTGGCCCCTCCCGGGCTGTCAATCGGATTCGATGTTGCGATGCAGGAACTTGCGCCGTCCGGCTTGCGACTCTGCGCAGTGTTGTGCGGCTGGCGGGTCTGCCGCGAAGCCCGGATAGAACGCGCGCTTCGGCGTTCTGCGAGCCAGACCCCCGAGAGGCGCGTGGTCGCTGCATGACAGCGTTCAGCGATGCACCGCAGCGAGCGCGCAGGCCGATGAGAGCGTCCGCAAGGGACTTGCAGCCCGCCGTCGGGACAACGGGAAAGCACGATTGCGAGGGAGGCGGAACCCTCGCGGGCCCGACCTCGCAGGAACTCGTCGGGGGAAGGCGATGTCTAGCCGGCGGTGAAAAGATTCCCTGATGCCGATCCCTGGAAAGTCGAGTTGCGCTTGAAAGCTGCCGAAACGAATCCCGTCCTGACCGTCTACTACGACGGCGCCTGCCCGGTATGCAGCCGGGAGATCGCCCTCTATCGCCGGCAGCCGGGCGCGGAAGCGTGTGCGTGGGTCGACGCGTCTTCGTGCGAGCGAGAGGCCCTCGGCCCCGATCTCGACGCTTCTTCGGCGCTGGCTCGCATGCATGTGCGCCGGGCGGACGGGTCACTAGTCGGTGGCGCGAACGCCTTCATCGCCATATGGCAGTCGCTGCCCAGAACGCGGCTTCTCGGACGGGTCGCCGCCATCCCGCCAATCCCGTGGCTGCTCGAAGGGGGATACCGTCTGTTTCTGAAGCTCCGCCCCCTCTGGCGGGCAAGCCCTCCCGCGGTCGACTCGCCCGTGACGCCCGCGCTTCGCGGCGAGCTGCGCAGTGACCATGCGGGCGAGACGGGCGCCGTCTTCATCTACCGGGGCATCCTCGCGGTAAGTCGCGATGACGCCGTCCGGGCCTTCGCGGCCCGGCACCTGGCCACGGAGCAGTCGCACCTCGACCTCATGGAAGCGTGGTTGCCGGCGCCTGAGCGAAGCCGGCTCCTGCCGGCGTGGCGCGTTGCCGGGTGGCTGACCGGGGCCATTCCGTCGCTGTTCGGTGCCCGGGCCGTGTTCGGCACCATCGAAGCCGTCGAGACGTTCGTGGACCACCACTACGCGCAGCAACTCGATCTCATCGATGCGCTCCCGCCGGACCCGGTACGCGCGGAACTGCGGGAGGTGCTGCGGTCCTGCCAGGGGGACGAACTGGAGCATCGGGACGAAGCCGCGGCGCTAGGCGGCCAGGGATCGCGTCCCGCCCTTCTGAAGCTGTGGTGCGCAATCGTCGGTTCCGGCTCGGCGACGGCCGTGAAGCTCGCCCGACGAATCTGATCGACGTCGGGGTCAGTCCTGCGGAAAGGGTTCCCCGTCGGTCAGCCGGCTCATCCAGAACAGACAGAGCGCGCCGAGGGCGAGTCCGATCACCGGTACGACCAGAATCGGCATGGCGTCTGCACCGGCCGCGGCCAGACGGTGGGCATCCATCACGGCAAAGTCGTAGAGCGCGTGCACGATCATCGGCAGCAGCAGCGAGCCCGTGGCGAGGGCGCCGACGAGAAACACGGATCCCATCAGAAAGGTATTGACCAGCTGCACCAGCGCCAGAAGCGGCGGGACCCCTGCGGCGATGTTCAGCAGATGGAAGGCAGAGAACGCCGCAATCGCCGCAAAGGCACCGCGCCGCATTCCCCACCAGCGGGCGAATGCCGCGAACAGCAGGCCGCGAAAAATCCACTCTTCATTGACGCCCACGAACGCCGTCGTGCGAAGCTCGAGGAGCGCCTGGTTCATGTCGTCTGCCGGCAGTGAAGCCAGCGAGTATCGGGTGGCCAACCAGCCTGCAAGCGCGACAAGCAGCAGCGCGTACATCGGCATCGCCCTCAGGGTGAACAGCCGTACCGGAAGCCGCAGGCCGATGCGCCTCGCCGGCAGGAACAGTGCGGTCGTCGCGACCAGCAGACCCGTGATGACCAGTTCTGTCTTCAGGTAGTCGATCACGAACTGGGGATCGGCATAGCGGAACGGCGACAGGAGTTCGCCCGCCAGGAAGACCGCCATCAGCACGGCCCATAGCGCCCCTACCAGCAGGCGATTGTCGAGGTTGGCAATCCGGTCAGTGGTCACGGCGGTGGGCATCGGCAAGTGGCGGGCTTCGGACCCGCGCGTCGCGAGTCGTCCTGAACGTGGGATGGTAACGTCATCGCGACCCCGGCGGCGCCAGACCGCCTGCGCGCGATTTCGCCGCGGGGATTCTGGACTGTGCCTTCGAGATGGGGCACCCTCGGCGCATAGGGAACAGGACTGAACAGGCGTCGCGGGCGCTCCTCTTGTCCGGTCGTTTCCTCGGCCATCCACCTTCCGGGAGGGGAAGCGTTGCAGACCGTGATGACGCATTGCGCACAGTGGGCTCGCCGGCTGCTGCCGATCATGCTGCTGGCCTTCGGGCTCCAAGCCGCCGCGGTGCGGGCGCAGCAGTCCCCAGCCGTCCCTCCCGATCACGCCGCGCAAGCCGAGTCCGATCAGGCCGCGCCACTCCCGGACCAGGCGGAGAGCCTGGCGCTCCACAACCGGAAGATCGTCGACTTTCGCGCAACGCGCGCCGGCGTCACGCCCGCCGAGCGTGCAGAAGCCGCACGGCTCGCGCTGGACGCCGTTCTCGCGGCGAAGGGGCCCGGCACGGTGTCGCGGACTGCCGAAGGGGATTCCTTCCTCCTGCACGTGGATGGCACACCGATCTTCTTCCTGGTCACCGAGGATCTCGCCGGCCCGCGTACACCCGCCGCGCTCGAGGTGTTCGCGCGACAGGTCGAAGTGCGCCTCGCCACGGCGATGCACGAGGCGCGCGAGATGACCGACCCGAAGCTGCTCGCCATCGGCGCGGCCTATGCGGCGGCCGCCACGGTGCTCGCCTATGTGCTCCTTCGCGTGCTGTTTGCGCTGCGGCGGCGGGTGCTGGCGAGCCTCACGCACAAGCTCCGGCAGATGCGCGATGCGGAGGCTGCCACGGTCCTGGTCAGCACCTACGTGGATCACGCGCGCACAGCCGCCCGGCTGCTGGCGGCGGTCGTTTCCTGGGGGCTGGCGCTGCTGATCGTCGATCTCTGGGTGACGTTCGTCCTGAGGCAGTTCGCGTACACCCGGCCCTGGGGCGAACAGTCGACCCGCTGGCTGCTGGATGTGCTGAAGAATCTGGCGGTATCGTCCGCGGGTGCGGTGCCCGGGCTGCTCACCGCGGTGCTCATCTTCGTGCTCGCCCGGCTCGTCACCCGCGCGAACAGCCTGTTCATGGAACGCGTGGAGGGCGGCGGGCTCCAGTTCGGCTGGCTCGACCGGGATACGGCCGGCCCGACCCGGCGACTGGGCAACGCCGTCATCTGGCTGTTCGCCGTCGCGATGGCCTACCCCTATCTGCCGGGAGCCAACAGCGAGGCGTTCAAGGGTGTGACGGTGCTCGCCGGTCTCATGATCTCGCTCGGCGCCTCCGGTGTCGTAGGGCAGGCGATGTCGGGGTTCAGTCTGATGTACTCCCGGGCCCTGCGCGTCGGCGAGTACGTGAAGATCGGCGAGACGGAAGGCACGGTGACCCAGCTCGGAATGTTCGCGACCAAGGTCCACACGGGCATGGGCGAGGAGGTGAGCGTGCCCAACGCCGTCGTGTTCAGCCAGCCGGTGCGCAACTTCTCCCGGCTCGTGCAGGACGGGCAGTTCGTGCTGCATACGGCGGTCACCATCGGGTATTCGACGCCCTGGCGGCAGGTGCATGCCATGCTGCTGGAGGCCGCGCGGCGGTCGCCGGGCGTCGCCGATTCGCCGCCGCCGTATGTCGTGCAGACGGCGCTGTCCGACTTCTATGTGGAATACCGCCTGTGTGCCCAGGGCAACCGGAGCGCCCCGCGCCGGCGTGCCCAGGCCATGAACGAACTGCACGCCAACATCCAGGACGTGTTCAACGAGAACGGCGTCCAGATCATGTCGCCGCATTACATGGCCGACACGCCGCAGCCGCAGATCGTGCCGCCGGGGCAGTGGGACCCGGGCCTGGCGAAGTCCTTTCCCGACGCCCCCGAATCCGACCGCCCGGCCTGATCTCCCGCCAGGACTCCGTTCCCCGAACTCCCCGCGGTCGGCGACGCGACGGCCTCTCTGCCACGCTTGCGGCACTGCAGCGAATCGCCCCTCGTGCCGTGATATGGTTCCGCCCGGCTTTGGGCGCGCCCGGCAAGCCGGCGCACTGCGAATCGACACGGAGTCCCCTGTTGCTGCACCGAACTTTCGACACACTGCGGGCGATGTTTGTCCGTCGCCACCGATCCGTCTGGGTGGCTGCCGGGCTGCTGCTCGCGACACCGGTCGCTGCGGCAGAAGGGGCGGTCGACAATTCGCCGATCGCCCTCGTGAGGCGGGCGGCGGAAATGCGCGCCGCAGGCTATGCCGACGCGCGCTCGCAGGCGGAGGCATGGATCCGCAAGGCCGAATCGGGTGCCTGCGGGGCGGCGGTGCGGACGCGCTCGCCCCGGCTCCGGGAGATCCTCGAGAGCGCGGAATCCCTGGCGAACCGGGCCTCCGCTTCGCTGGAGACCAATGCCGGCAAGGCCGCGTCGGCGTATTCCCAGGCCGACAAGCTCGCCAGGAGCGTCGTCAGCACCGCCGAGACCTGGACCTGCGAGGCGACGCCATGAGCGAGGGAACGTCTGTCGTCTCGGACGACGCGGCCGTCGAGGACGAGCAGTGGATGCGTCGTGCCATGGCGCTCGCGGACGAGGCCGCCGCCCGGGGAGAGGTGCCGGTGGGGGCGGTCGTGGTCCGCGATGGCGTGCTGCTGGGCGAGGGCGGCAACGGCCCCATCGAATCCCACGACCCGACGGCGCATGCCGAAGTGCGGGCCCTCCGGTCGGCAGCGGCAGCGGCCGGCAACTACCGGATTCCCGGCGCGGTGCTCTATGTGACCCTGGAGCCCTGCGCCATGTGTGCGGGCGCCATCCTGCATGCGCGCGTAAGCCGCGTCGTGTACGGGGCGCCGGACCCGAAGACGGGTGCCTGCGGGAGCGTGGTGGACCTATTCGCAGACCCGCGGCTCAATCATCAGACCGTGGTGGAGGGCGGGCTCCTGGCCACGGAATGCGGCGAACACCTGCGCTCGTTCTTCCGGGCGCGGCGCGGAGGACAGGCATCTTGAAGACAGTGCGCATCTATCTGGGCGACCAGACCCTGGACCTGCTGGAGAACGACCGCCTCGTGCGGCGCTACTCGGTGTCCACATCGCGCAACGGCCCGGGCGAGACCAATGGCAGCTATTGCACGCCCCGGGGCGAACACATCATCCGCGCGAAGATCGGCGACGGTCGTCCGCTCAACACCGTGTTCGTGCGGCGGCGCCCGACCGGCGAGATCTACGGGCCGGAACTGGCCGAGGCGCATCCCGGGCGGGACTGGATCCTCACCCGCATTCTCTGGCTGTCCGGCTGCGAGCCCGGCTTCAACCGGCATGGCAGCGTCGACACCATGCGCCGGTTCGTCTACATCCACGGCACGCCGGACACCACGGAGATGGGCAAGCCCGGCTCCATCGGTTGCATCCGCATGCGCAACACCGAACTCGTCGAATTGTTCGACGCGGTGCCGGCGGGTACGCCGGTTTCCATTCTCGAAGGCCGTTCCCCGCCTGTCTGAGGCGGATGCGGCCCCCGTTTCGTTCCACCACCAAAACACGGAAGTTTCATCATGCGATTGAAGGGAAAGGTGTCGATCATCACGGGTGCCGGGCGCGGCATCGGCCAGGCAACGGCGCTGAAGTTCGCCCGGGAGGGAGCGAGCGTCATCGTGTGCGACGTCACGCAGGCCGCAGTCGACGAGACAGTCGCCGCGGTCCAGGCCGAGGGCGGTCAGGCGGTGGGGTTCGTCGTGGACGTGACGAAGCGGCCGCAGATCGACGCCATGGTGCAGGCGGTCATGGCCCAGTTCGGACGGATCGACACACTCGTCAACAACGCCGGCATCGTCATGGACGCGCAGCTGCGGAAGATGTCGGACGCTGCCTTCGACCGCGTGATCGACGTCAATCTGAAGGGCACCTACAACTGCGCCCGCGCCGT
>CAZEDA010000134.1:0-8590 GCA_964510915.1 uncultured Rhodocyclaceae bacterium
CTCCGCGCTCGCGGATGGCTGCCCCGGACGGAGTCCGGGCTACGAACTCGACGCCCTTCCGTAGCCCGGACTCCGTCCGGGATCGACAACCCGAGGCCCGATGTCTATGGACTGGCGCGACCTTCCGCCGCCGTTCACTGGGGAACGGCCACGCCTGCCCGCGAACGGGTCAGCCCGAACAACGTATCGGCCGCGAGGGCGACGATCACCGCTATCCCGCCGATCAGCGCCATCCGGCTCGGCGCCTCGCCGACGAGCGCCCACGTGGACGCCACGCCCAGCACCGTTTCCAGTTCCGCCAGGAGCCCAACCTCCGCCGCCCGCAGATGCCGGGATGCGACCACCATCAGCAGACAGCCCAGACCCAGCTGCACGACGCCGAGCGCCACGAGATTGGCAAAGTCGGTTCCGGCGGCCTCCAGCGGCAGGGCGAACGGCAACGTCATTGCGCAGGAGAAGACCCCCGAGATGAACACGGTGGGCACCATGTCGACGGTCGCATGCATCCGCCGGTTGAGCACCACGTTCATGCCGAAGGCAACGGGAATCACCAGGGCGAGCAGGATGCCGGACCAGCCCTCGGACCCCACGCCCTCGACGAACATGAGGACGATGCCGGTGACGGCGACACCCATGGCCGCCCAGGTCCGCGCCGGGACATGCTCGTGCAGGAACAGGCGACCGAACAGCGCCGACATGAAGGGCGAGATGCTGCAGACGATCAGCGTGTTCGCGACCGTCGTCAGGGACAGCGCGACGATGAAGCACACGTACATGATCGCCCAGAGCATCCCGGAGACCAGCCCGGCCCGCCCGGTCGCGACGATCCGGGACCACACCTCGCCGCGGTACTGGACGGCAATCACGCCCAGGAGAAACAGCGCCATGAAGAAGGACCGCCAGAAGGTGACCTCCCAGGCGTCCTTCAGGCTCAGCGTGCGGACGAGGACACCGGCCGATGCCCAGCACACCGTGGCACCGATCATCAGAAAGATGCCGAGACGGTGGGACGCGGCGGATCTCACGGGCGCTCGGGCGGCATCGGAACGCCGAGTTCCGCGGCCCAGGGCTCGAGCTGGCCCAGGATGCCGGGGTGGAGTGTCACGCCGTCCGCCAGCGCCTTGCGACGCCGCGCCAGCCCGGCTTCGCCGGGGAGCCGCACGCGTTCGACGCCGGGCCGCGGAAGCGCCTTGCGGCAGGCATCTGCCACCCACTCGGTCTGGCGCACGAACGCTTCCCCGCCGGCAAACAGCGCCGGATCGAGAATCTGCAGAAAGACTTCCCCCGTCCAGCCGTCGATCGGGTCCGCGCGACCATGGCCGCCCAGTCCCTGGGTGAGTGCCTCGACCATGAGACCCAGCGCATAGCCCTTGTGGCCGTACTCGATCCCGCCGATGGGCAGCAGAGCGCCCTTCGGCTCCTGCGACACGACCTTCGGGTCGTCGCTCGGATTGCCGTCGGCATCCACCAGCCACTTGCCGGGCAGACGCCCACCCGCCTTCGAGAGACGCCCCACCATGCCGTTGGTCGTGATGGATGTCGACACGTCGATCAGCACCGGATCGCCCGCGGTGGGCCAGCCCGCCGCGATGGGGTCGGGCGTGATCACACCGGTACGGGCGCCATGCGGCGCGACCGACTTGTTCTCCGGCGCCGACGTCATGAGGAGGATCACCATGCCCTGATCGGTCACGCGCTTGAGGTAGGCGGCGAGACAGGCAATGTGGTGGGCGCGTCGGATCGACACCGTGCAGGTGCCGTACTGGCGGGCGCGCGGCACGGCGAGATCGATGGCACGGCAGACGAGCCAGGTGCCGGGCAGACGATCGCCGTCCCAGGTGACCGCCGCGGGGAAGTCCGCCACCACCTTGGGTTCGCCGGCTGTCTTCATCTCGCCCTTGCGGATGTCCGCGAGATACGGCGCGAGCAGGTTGAGACCGTGGGTGTCGTGGCCCATGAGGTCCGCCTCCACCAGCACCTCGGCGATGGTCGGGGACTTGTCGGGCGCCATGCCCGCGCGGTCTAGCAGGCGGGTGGCGAAATCGATGAGGTCTGGAGCGGAATGCATGGGGTGCGGCACCGGCAGGAGAATCGGATCGGCGGCCCGGAAGCCGCCGCGGATCAGAACATGATGAGCTGGCGGACGGTATGCCCGGAAGCCAGACGATCGAAGCCCTCGTTGATCTGGTCGAGCGTGATGTGATCGCTCAGCAGCTTGTTCACCGGGAGCTTGCCCCTGCGGTACAGGTCGATGTAGCGAGGCATGTCGCGAGGCGGCACGCACGAGCCGACGTAGCTGCCTTTCACGGTCCGCTCCTCGGCCGTGAGGTTCACGTGCTGCAGCGGCCAGCGCGCATCGGGATGCGGCAGCCCGGCGGTGACGGTGGTCCCGCCGCGACGGGTGACGCGATACGCGAGTTCCATCGCCTGCACCGAGCCGGCCATCTCGAGACCGAAGTCCACGCCGCCGGCAGTCAGCTCCTTCACCTTGGCGATCGCGTCGGGGTCCTTCGCATTGACGGTGTGCGTGGCGCCCAGCGCCTTGGCGAGCTCGAGCTTGTCGTCGTGGATGTCGATGGCCACCACCTGGCTCGCACCGGCCACCTGCGCACCGAACATGGCGTTGAGCCCCACACCGCCCAGCCCCACCACCGCCACCCTCGCGCCCGGGAAGACCTGCGCGGTATTCAGCGCGGCCCCTACACCGGTCAGCACGGCGCAGCCGAACATCGCGGCTTCATCGAACGGCAGCTGCTTGTCGATCTTCACCAGCGAGCCGCGATTGACCACGCAGTACTCCGCGAACCCCGAGACACCCACGTGGTGGTAGACCGTCTGGCCGTTCTGGGAGAGCCGGATGCCGCCGCCCAGCAGCGTCCCGGCGCCGTTGGACTTCTGTCCCGGTTCGCAGCGTCCGGGATGCCCTTCCTGGCAGGCCACGCATTCGCCGCAGCTCGGGGCGAACACCATCACCACGTGGTCCCCCACCGACAGGTCGGTGATGCCGGGGCCCACCTCGGCCACGATGCCCGCGGCTTCGTGCCCGAGCACCATCGGCATCTGCCGCGGCCGGTCGGCATTCACGGTCGACAGGTCGGAGTGACACAGGCTCGCCGCCTTCACCTGGACCAGCACTTCCCGCTGCTGCGGCGGGGCGAGGTCGACTTCCTCGATCGACATGGGGCGCGATTGCGCGTAGGGCTGCGGGAGCCCCATCTGCCGGATGACGGCGGCCTTGATCTTCATGTGCTCTCCCTGACACTCATTGCTTCATTGCGCTTGCGTGGCTTCGACGGGCGGTGGCGGCTGGCGGACACCGCCCCCGGAGTCGGCCGTGCGGCCTCGTCCGGGCTACGACGTCCGAGCACCTGCGTGCCCCGACTCCGGGCAACGCGCACTCCGATCAATACGTCGCGCGCCCGCCGGACAGATCGAACACGCCGCCGGTGGTGAAGGAACAATCCTCCGTGCACATCCACGACACCATCGCCGCGATTTCTTCCACGAGGCCGAAACGGCCCATGGGAATCTTCGAGAGCATGAAGTCGATGTGGAACTGCGCGACCTGGTCGAAGATGGGCGTCTTCACGGCGGCGGGCGTCACGCAGTTCACCGTGATGTTGTTCTTCGCGAGTTCCTTGCCGAGCGACTTGGTGAGACCGATCACGCCGGCCTTCGACGCGCTGTAAGCCGACGCCGTCGGATTGCCTTCCTTGCCGGCGATGGACGCGATGTTGACGATGCGTCCGTAGTTGTTGGCGACCATGTGCGCGGCGGCGACCTTGCAGCAGTAGAAGACGCCGTTCATGTTGATGTCGAACACGCGCTGCCACTCGTCGACGGGGTAGTCGATCACGGTGGCGTTCTTGCCCGCCACGCCGGCGCTGTTGACGATGGCGTCGACCTTGCCGAAGGCAGCGACGGTGGACTTGAACGCCGCCTCCACGTCCGCGAACTTCGTGACATCGACCTTGACGGTGTGGACCTTCACGCCCGAGACCGACTTGGCCGCGGCGGCCATCGACTCGTCGTTCATGTCCCAGATCGCCACATTGGCGCCGGAGGCGGCCAGGCGCTGGACGATGGCGAGGCCGATGCCGGAGGCACCGCCGGTGACGATGGCGGACCGGCCGGCCATATCGAGCTTGTTCATGAGTTCCCCCTCGGAGTTGCGGGCAGCCGGGCGGCTGCCTCGAGAAACCCGGGATTCTACGGGATCGCCCGGCGGCGGCTACCGCACCAGATTCAGGAACAGGGTGATGTTGAGCGAGTTGGCGAAATCGATGAGCACCGCGCCCACGAGCGGGATGATCAGGAAGGCCCGGGGTGCAGGCCCGAAGCGGTCGACGAGGGACTTCATGTTCGCCACGGCATTCGGCGTGGCGCCGAGGCCGAAGCCGCAATGTCCGGCCGCCATCACGGCCGCATCGTAGTCGCGCCCCATCACCCGGAAGGTCACCCAGGTGGCGAACAGCGCCATCACCACGACCTGTACCGACAGGATCACGAGCATGGGTACCGCCGCGTTCGTGAGCTCGCCGAGGTTGAGACTCATCATGGCCACGGTCAGGAAGAAGGCGAGGCAGAGAGAGGCGATCACGTCGACCGTTTCCGACCGGATCCACGACCGTCCCCCGAGGTCGAAGACGTTCCGCAGGGCCACGCCCAGCACCATGGCGCCGATGTGCGGCGGAAACTTGAGGCCGGAGAGTTCGATGAAGTGACTCACCCACGCGCCGGCCTTGATGCACACCAGAACCAGCAGGACGTGCCCGACGGCACCGGCACCGAGACTGCTCATCGCGCGGAGATCGTGCAGGATGCCGCTCTCCCCCGCTTCACCCATCGGCAGATGCGCGCCGGGCGACGCACCGGAACGCAGGGCGAAACGTCGGATGAGACGCACGCCCACCGGCCCGCCGATGAGCCCGCCCGTCACCAGCCCCACCGTCGCCGCCGCGGCGCCCAGGACGGCCGCGCTCGGCAGCCCCTCCTTCTCCAGGATCGGGGCGAAGCCGATGGCCGTGCCGTGACCGCCCGTCATCGTCATGCTGCCGCAGACCAGCCCCAGCAACGGATCCACGCCCATCGCATGAGCGAGCGTCACCCCGATGCCGTTCTGCGCCACCGCCAGCGCCGTGCCGATGAGCAGGAACAGCAGCACCTGACCACTGCCGCGCCGGAGGACATCCCACGTGGCGTTGAGACCGATGCACGTGAAGAAGCCGACCATCAGCGGCAATGTCACGTTCTTGGCGGGACGGCCGGCCCACTCGGTCTCGGTGGTCACGAGCCAGGTCCACCACGCGGCGTCGGTCTTGGTGACGAAGCGAACGTCACCTGCACCGGCAACGCCGAGCAGAAGAATCAGCGCGGAGACCGCAAGCCCGCCGACGACCGGCGCAGGGATGTTGAACCGACCCAGCGCACCGACGCGGCGGGTCATCCACTCGCCGAGCAGCAGGGTCGGAATTGCCAGCAGCACCGGCAGCCAGGCGGGCAACGTCATCGCCCACCCGCCGCGGTGCCACGACGGGAAACGCCGGGCCTCACTCTGCCTGTTCGGGCGTGTTCTTCTTGCCGAACCAGCCCCAGCGACGCGCGGGCTTGTCCTCCGCGTTGTCGTCGGTCGCTTCCTCCGCGGGCGGTGGTGCGACCGTCTGATTGAAGCGTTCGAAGAAGCTGTCGGCCAGCTTGCGGGCGACCCCGTCGATGAGACGCGAGCCCACCTGCGCGATCTTGCCGCCGACCGTGGCGTTGGCCCGGTACGTGAGGACCGTGACGGTGTCGGACTCCATGGTCAGACTCACCTCGGCCCGGCCCTTGCCGAAGCCGGCGACGCCACCGGACCCTTCGAACGCGATGGCGTAGGAGTCCGGCGGGACCGGATCCACGATCGTGAGCTTGCCGACGAACTTCGCCTTCACGGGGCCCACGGCGGCCACCATCGTCATCTTGTATTCGTCGTCGGTCACGCGCTCGACGCTCTCGCAACCGGGAATGCACTGCCGGAGGATCTCCGGGTCGTTGAGGGCTTCCCACACCGCCTGCTGCGGCAGGGGAATCAGTTGCTCGCCCGTGATTTCCATCGGGGTTGGCTCCGGGTATCTGAAGAGGATGAAGTCGTGCGAGGCGAACCGATGACCTGCATCAGGTCCGCAAGAGAGTCCACATTATGCGCTGGAAGGAAATGGTCGACGAACGGCAGCAGGAGCCGGATGCCTGCGGCCTTGGGCTCGAAGGCGTCGAATCGCAGCAGAGGATTCAGCCAGACGATGCTGCGGCACGACTTGCGCAGGCGCTCGGCTTCACGCGCGAGCGTATCGCCGGGGTCGCGATCGAGACCGTCCGTGATGAGCAGCACCGTGGCGTTCTGCCCGAGCACGCGACGCGCCCAGCGCCAGTTGAACTCTTCGAGACTCGATGCGATGCGTGTGCCGCCGGACCAGTCGGCCACCGCGTGCGTGACGGCACCGAGCGCGATGTCGGCATCACGATGCCGCAGCTGCCGCGTGATGTTCGTGAGCCTCGTCCCGAACAGGAACACGTGGACGCGGTCGCGATCGTTCGTGATGGCGTGCAGAAAGTGCAGGAACATCCGCGTGTAGTTCTGCATCGAGCCCGAGATGTCGCACAGCACGACGAGCGGCGAGTGTCGTTCCCGTGGTCGGCACCAGCGCAGCGGGATCAGCTCGCGCGGTCCGCGCAGGCTCGCACGCAGTGTCGCGCGTGGATCGACTCGCGCCCGTGTCCCCGCCGGTTCGAACCGGCGCGTGCGCACCGGCGGAATCGGCAGGCGCATGCGCGCCATGAGCTCGCGGACCTCCTGCAGTTCCGCGAGGGACATCGCCGCGAAATCCCGCTTGCGCAACGATTCGCTGGCGGAAGGCGCCAGCACTGTCTCGCGCACCGTGCGCATCAGCGCGGGCACTTCCTCGATGTCGCCCGACTCCAGCGCGAGCGCTTCGGCCACACGCCGCTGCAGCAGGGATTCGTCTTCGGGAATCGCGTCGGGCACCACCATCGGTGGCGCCTGGCGCCGGGTCGCGGATTCTTCGCGGGCGCGCCAGAACGCACGGAACGCGGCATCGAACACGTCGAAGTGCTCACGCCGCGAGACGAACAGCGAAGCGAACGTCCAGTAGACATCGTCACGCCGGTCGAACCCGCACAGCGACACCGCCTGCAGCGCGTCCATCACCCGGCCCGTGCCGACCGGCAGGCCGGCGCGGCGAAGGACACGGGCGAAACGGACGACAGCGTCGATCATCGAAGGGCTCCCAACGTTTTGTCACACTTTACGTCGTGCTGCATTGCAATGCGAGTAATGGTTGAAATGCGCGACGGGGCGGGCGTAGCATTTCCCCACGGGCGGCTTTTCCCCGTCCGAGGTCTGTATCGCAGTGGACCTGAGGAGGTGACCAATGTGCTTCGAATTCGAATGGCTGTACTGGGCCCAGCTGGCCCAGGAGAAAGCGCGTAACGAGGACCTGGCGGCCAAGGCGCAGAAGCCTGCCGAGCAACCGGTCTGGGCGTCGCGCAGTCCCGCCCCTGAAGAATCCGACCACCACCACGAGCCCGCGCACGCCTGATCTGCGCCGCCTGTTTCAAACCTTTTGTAACAAGTTTTTTCAGAAGCCCCGCCATCGCGGGGCTTCGTCGTTTCCGGGGCGCCCTGCCGATGCGTTCGGCGAATCCCCGGAGTCGGCCCCGGGGGGCCTCGTCCGGGCTACGGGCAACCGGGTCTCCGGAGTCGACCCCGATGGGCGACACCTTCCGATCGTCTCTTGTCGTTTGATTTTTCTGCGTGAATGGCGCGTGCGGCCGATATCGCGCCGATCCCCCGCGCCGATTCGTCCCCGATCGCAGACAGATTCTGCGGCCGCGCGAGCCGCCTTACCCGCATGGCATACGCAAGCCACTGTGTTTCCTGCGTTTTGCAAAGGTGGCACGGCGATTGAGTAAGGGAGGCTGCGGTCATCTATCCCGATTCGCCGCAACGAGTCTTCACCATCGACGTAGGAGGTAGACATGAGAAAGAACCTGTTCCGTGACCCGCCCAAGCGCAGCGGTCTCTACGCCATCGCGGCCGCACTGGCCGCCACGGTCATCGCGGTCGGTCCCGCGGTCGGCGGCGGCATGAAGCCCGAAGAAGTGAACGCGATGTTCAAGAAGGCGGACGCCAACGCGGATGGCAAGGTCACCAAGGATGAACTGAAGGCGATGGACCCGACGCTCGCCGAGATCTTCGATCAGGCCGACAAGGACAAGGACGGTCGACTGACGAACAAGGAGTTCGCGGATCTGTTTTCCTGATGCCGCGAGGTCGCGACGGCGTGCAGCTGTGATGGCGTGACACTTCGCCGTTCACGGGCCCTTCGCCGATCGCGACACCACCGTTCCGATTCGTCGGGCGGGAGCAGCGCAGGCGCGCTGTTGCCGTCCGGCGTTTTCGCTTGATGGCCGTTCACTCTTCATTCACGACGCATCGACCTCCCGTAGCCCGGACGAGCGCCGAATGGCGCGACTCCGGGAACACAGCCGCCTCGTTCACCACCGCACCCCGGAGTCAGGGCATGCGCCCTTCGTC
>CAZEDA010000135.1:0-4184 GCA_964510915.1 uncultured Rhodocyclaceae bacterium
TGTAGGACTCGGCGAAGGTCACGAGCCGTTCGGTCGCGTCCGGGCGGCGGTTGAGGATGACATCCTCGACGCGCTCCAGCAGATCCTTGGGGATCTCCTCGTAGACGCCAAGCTGTCCGGCGTTCACGATGCCCATCGTCATCCCGGCCTTCACAGCGTGGAACAGGAAAGCGGTGTGGATGGCTTCGCGTACCGGGTCGTTGCCGCGGAACGAGAACGAGATGTTCGACACGCCTCCGCTCACCTTCGCGAACGGCAGCTGCGCACGGATGGCCTTCGTAGCCTCGATGAAGTCGACGCCGTAGGTGGCGTGTTCCTCGATGCCCGTTGCCACCGCGAAGATGTTCGGGTCGAAGATGATGTCTTCCGGCGCGAAGCCTGCCTGCGAAATGAGCAGCTTGTAGGCGCGCGTGCAGATCTCGACGCGCCGGGCGAGCGTATCTGCCTGCCCCTGCTCGTCGAAAGCCATGACGATGGCCGCGGCGCCGTAACGCCGGACGAGCTTCGCCTGCCGCAGGAACTCCGCCTCGCCTTCCTTCAGGCTGATCGAGTTCACGATGGCCTTGCCTTGCACGCACTTGAGACCGGCCTCGATCACCTCCCACTTGGAGGAATCGATCATCAGCGGCACCTTCGAGATGTCCGGCTCGGAGGCGACGAGGTTGAGGAAGGTCTTCATGGCGGCCTTCGAGTCGAGCATGGCCTCGTCCATGTTGACGTCGATCACCTGCGCACCGTTGTCCACCTGCTGCCGCCCGACGGCGAGCGCCTCGGGGAACTGGTTGTTGAGGATCATCCGCGCGAAGGCGCGGGAACCGGTGACGTTGGTGCGTTCGCCGACGTTCACGAACAGCGAGTCGTCGCCGATGTTGAGAGGCTCGAGACCGGACAGGCGCAGCTTCTGTTCGATCGTCGGCGGGCGGCGGGGCGTCACGCCCTTCAGCGCTTCGGAGATGGCGCGGATGTGCGCAGGCGTCGTGCCGCAGCAGCCGCCCGCGATGTTGAGGAATCCCGATTCGGCGAACTCGCGCAGCAGACCGGAGGTGTAGTCGGGCGTCTCGTCGTACTGGCCGAACGCGTTGGGCAGGCCTGCGTTCGGATGGATGCTCACGTGACAGTCGGCGATCCGCGACAGCTCGGCGATGTAGGCCCGCAGGTCCTTCGCGCCGAGCGCGCAGTTGAGGCCCACCGCGAAGAGATTGGCGTGGCGGATGGAGTTCCAGAAGGCTTCCGTCGTCTGGCCGGACAGTGTGCGACCGGAAAGGTCGGTGATCGTGCCGGACACCCACACCGGCAGGCGATGCCCCGTGCGATCGAAGTACTCGTCGATGGCGAACAGCGCGGCCTTGCAATTGAGAGTGTCGAAGACCGTCTCGACGAGCAGGAGGTCCGCACCGCCGGCAACGAGGCCATCGACCGATTCCGTGTAGGCCGCGACCAGTTCGTCGAAGCTCACATTGCGCGCCGCGGGATCCGCGACGTCCGGCGAGATGGAGGCGGTACGGTTCGTCGGGCCGACGACGCCCGCGACGAACCGCGGCTTGTCCGGCGTGCGCGCGGTGTACTCGTCCGTCAGCGTGCGGGCGAGGCGCGCCGCCGCCTCGTTCAGCTCGCGCACCTGGTCTTCCATGCCGTAGTCGGCCATGGCGATGCGCGTGGCGTTGAACGTGTTGGTCTCGACGATATCGGCCCCGGCATCGAGGTACGCGGAATGAATGCCGGCAATGACTCGGGGCTGCGTCAGCGTGAGCAGATCGTTGTTGCCCGTCTGCTCGCAGTGGTGGTCGTGGAAACGATCGCCGTGATAGTGGTGTTTTTCGAGCCCGTGGCCCTGGATCATGGTGCCCATGGCCCCGTCGAGAACGAGGATGCGGTCCGACAGGAGATCAAGGAGGAGCTGGGTTCGGGATGGGTGCACGGTGCTGGAGGCTCGATCAAAAAATAAAACCCGACCGCTAGGTAGCGACCGGGTTTGGTCTCGCTTTAGCGGTATTTGTTACGCGCCCGCAAGCTGAAGCTCAAATCGGCGCGATGTCTTCTGGAAACTACCGCCCGGGGAGGGCATTGTCAACCTCCCGCCTGCCAAGCGGGCGCTATTCGAACCCCAGTCTCCGGTATTGGACCGCCTCGGCGATGTGGGCCGTGCGGATATCCGGTTCGCCGGCGAGGTCGGCAATGGTTCGCGCCACCTTGCGGATGCGATGGTAGGCGCGAGCAGACAGGCCGAGCTTGCCGATGGCATTGCGAAGCAGGGTTTCGCCGGCGGCATCGGGCAGGCAGAAGCGGTCGATGTCGGCAGGCCCGAGGCGCGCGTTCGGGACACCCTGCCGCTCCAGTGCCACGTTCCGCGCGCGTTCGACCTTCTGCCTGACCTGCGCGCTCGACGGAGACTCCGCCCGCCCCGCCAGTTCCTCATGGGGGACCGCGGGCACTTCCACCTGAAGATCGATCCGGTCCAGCAACGGCCCCGACACCTTGCTGCGATAGCGCTGGACCTGATCCGGCGTGCAGCGGCAGCGGCCGTTGTAGTGGCCGTGGAATCCGCAGGGGCAGGGATTCATCGCCGCGACCAGCTGGAACTGCGCCGGAAACTCCGCCTGTCGGGCCGCGCGGGACACGTGGATGCGACCCGACTCCAGGGGCTCCCGGAGTACCTCCAGAACGGATCGGTCGAATTCGGGAAGCTCATCGAGAAACAGCACGCCGTGCATCGCCAGCGAGACTTCTCCGGGGCGCGGCTGACTGCCGCCGCCCACCAGGGCCACGGCGGAGGCGGTGTGATGGGGAGACCGGAAGGGCCTGCTGCCCCACCGCGCGGTATCGAACCCGGCTGTCGCAAGTGACTGGATGGCGGCGGACGCCAACGCCTCTTCGACGGTCATGGGAGGCAGGATGCCCGGGAGCCGGGCGGCGAGCATCGTCTTGCCAGTCCCGGGGGGACCCACCATCAGAAGACTGTGATCGCCGGCAGCCGCGACCTCCAGCGCGCGCTTCACCGGGCCCTGGCCCTTCACCTCCGAGAGATCCGGGTAGTGGTGGGCGCCGGGTTCGACCGCCTGCGACCAGCGCGGCAGCGGCGTCGTGCCGTCGAGATGGGCACAGACCGAGAGCAGCGATGCGGCTCCGTAGATCTCCGCCCCCGGCACCAGTGCCGCCTCGGTCGCACTCTCCGCGGGCAGCACGAACGCACGACCGCTCGAATGGGCTCGATGGGTCATCGCCAGGGCGCCGCGGATCGGGCGAAGGGCACCCGTGAGCGCCAGTTCCCCGGCGAACTCGAAGGCGTCGAGCCGCTCGGCAGGAATCTGTCCGGATGCGGCGAGGATGCCGAGCGCAATGGGCAGATCGAACCGCCCGCTCTCCTTGGGGAGATCGGCCGGCGCGAGATTCACGGTGATGCGCTGTGCAGGAAACTCGAACCGGGACGTCTGGATGGCGGCGCGGACACGATCCTTCGCTTCCTTCACCTCGGTCTCGGGCAGTCCCACGATGGCGAAGGCTGGCAGGCCGTTCGCGAGGTGGACCTCCACGGTGACCTGCGGGGCATCCATGCCGGCCAGCGCCCGGCTGTGGAGGACGGCAAGACCCACGGAACCTCAGCGGGGCGTATCGCCGCCGCTCGCGCCGGCTTCCAGGGCGGCCACTCGCGACTCCAATGCTTCCAGCCGTTCCAGGGTGCGGGCCAGGACTCGCGACTGGGCATCGAATTCCTCCCGGGTCACGAGTTCCATCCTGGCGATGGCATGGGACGCAAGAGCCTTCAGGTTGCGTTCGGCATCAGCGAGCGGACTGGACGCCATCAACTCCTTGATACGCTGGGAAAACTCATCAATCGAAGGGCGTGCGGACATGGCGCCGGACTCCAGGAAAGGTCAGGTTCGAGTGTAACAAGGCTCCAGAGACACGAGGCTCACGACGACGGCATTGAATTGGTGCACTGCACACACAAAAATGCACCATTATTGAGCGGCATCATGCTCGTATCTGGAAACAAGAACACGTAATAACCTGTTTTAAATGATTTTTCTGTGTGGCATGACCATTGCCCCATAGGATTTCGTGCGTTTGTCTCGCTGCATCGAAGTCACTACTCAAACTCCTTAGAAAGGAAATCGCATGAAGCTACGGAAGAGTGCAATCGCAATCGGTCTGGCGGCAGCCGGAAGCACCGTCGCGTTTGGCGT
>CAZEDA010000135.1:4284-8557 GCA_964510915.1 uncultured Rhodocyclaceae bacterium
AGAGTGCAATCGCAATCGGTCTGGCGGCAGCCGGAAGCACCGTCGCGTTTGGCGTTCAGGCGGAAGAAGCTGCCTCGCCCCACACCGTAACGGGCAATCTCACGCTGACCACGGACTACATCGTCCGCGGCCTTTCGCAGACGGGCCGCAAGCCCGCTGTGCAGGGCACGCTCGATTACAGCCACGCCAGCGGTCTTTATGCCGGAACTTTCTGGTCGAACGTCAGCTGGCCGGGCGACTTCTTCAACCGTCCGGCACCTGGCGTGAACACGGCCTACGGCGGCAATTCCGATATCAGTTCCAGTGTCGAGATCGACGTCTACGGCGGATACCGGGGCAAGGTCGGCGAAGACATCAGCTACGACGTGGGCGCCGTGTACTACTACTACCCCGGTCGCTATTGGCTCGATACGAACTACACGCCCGGCCTCAAGAAGCCCAACACCGGTGAGGTCTACATCGGCGGCGGCTGGAAGTGGATCTCGGCCAAGCTCTACTACGCCGTTACCGACGGCGTGTTCATGGTCGGCGATGCGCGCGGCACCTACTACGCAGACCTCACCGGCACCTTCCCGATCATGGAAGGCGTGAACCTCATCGCCCACGTCGGCACCTGGCGCTGGAACGGCGAGATGCAGGCCTACAAGAACACCGGCCTGAAGAATGACGTGTTCAACGTCGTCGACTGGAAGATCGGCGCCACCGCCGACTGGGCTGGCCTGACCTGGGGCGCGTTCTACTGGCGCAGCAATGCCAAGGCCATCACGACCGGCACGCTCGGCCAGATCAGCGTCTGGGGCGATCGCTTCGGCGCGCCGGTCGGCGACGGGCAGTTCTTCGTGACCGTCACCAAGGCTTTCTGATCCTGTGCAGTCGGGGCGGGCAAGCGGCGCCCGCCCCTCTCAATCACCCGTAACCGGACACCACCATGAAACTCGTCACCGCCATCATCAAGCCGTTCAAGCTCGACGAGGTACGGGAAGCCCTCTCTGCCATCGGCGTGCAAGGCATCACCGTCACCGAAGTCAAGGGATTCGGCCGCCAGAAGGGGCACACGGAACTCTACCGCGGCGCGGAGTACGTCGTGGACTTCCTGCCCAAGGTCAAGATCGAGGCTGCCGTGAAAAGCGAAATGCTCGATCAGGTGATCGAGGCCATCGAGAAATCAGCGAATACCGGGAAGATCGGCGACGGCAAGATCTTCGTCTTCGAACTCGAACAAGTCGTCCGCATCCGCACCGGCGAGACCGGCGCCGACGCGCTTTGATATCGCACCAAGGGGAGTTTCCTAAATGAAGAAGTTACTGACGGTCCTGGCCGCATTGACCGTGTTCGCCTGGGCGGGCACGGGCTTCGCGGACGACAAGCCGGCGGAACCTGCGGCGGCACCAGCCGCTGCCACGCCCGCCCCCGCTGCCGAGGAGGCAGCCAAGCCCGCCGAAGCCCCGGCCGCTGCCGCCGAGGCAAAGCCTGCCGAAGCGCCGGCAGCCGAAGCCGCTCCCGCAGGACCGACGGTCAACAAGGGCGACAGCACGTTCATGTACGTCGCCACGGTGCTGGTCATCCTGATGACCATCCCGGGTCTCGCCCTGTTCTACGGCGGCCTCGTCCGCACGAAGAACATGCTCTCGATTCTGATGCAGGTGTTCGTGGTCTTCTCGATGCTCGCCGTCCTCTGGGCGATTTACGGGTACAGCGTCGCGTTCACCGCCGGCAATCCGTTCTTCGGAGGACTCTCCAAGGCGTTCCTGAGCGGCATCACGCCGGACTCCCTGGGAGCAACGTTCTCGAAGGGCGTGGCGATTCCCGAATACTTCTTCGTCGTGTTCCAGATGACCTTCGCGGCCATCACGCCCTGCCTGATCATCGGCGCATTTGCCGAGCGGATGAAGTTCAGCGCCATCCTGCTGTTCATGGTGATCTGGTTCACGTTCGCCTACCTACCCATGGCGCACATGGTGTGGTACTGGGACGGCCCCGACGCGATCACGGACGATGCTTCCCTCGCGCAGGTCACGGCAAACGCCGGCTGGCTCTGGGCCAAGGGCGCCCTCGACTTCGCAGGCGGCACGGTGGTGCACATCAACGCCGGTGTGGCGGGTCTGGTGGGTGCGTACATGGTCGGCAAGCGGATCGGCTACGGTCGTGAAGCTCTCACGCCGCACAGCCTGACCATGACCATGATCGGCGCCTCGCTGCTGTGGGTGGGCTGGTTCGGCTTCAACGTCGGCTCCAACCTCGAAGCCAGCGGCGTCGCAGCCCTCGCCTTCGTGAACACCTTCGTCGCAGCCGCCGCGGCAACGCTGGCCTGGACCTTCCTCGAGTGGGCCATCAAGGGCAAGCCCTCAATGCTCGGTGCAGCCTCCGGCGCCGTCGCCGGCCTGGTGGCGATCACACCGGCCTGCGGATTCGTCGGCCCGATGGGCGCGATCATCCTGGGTCTCGTCGCCGGTGGAATCTGCCTCTGGGGTGTGACTGGCCTGAAGCGCCTGCTCGGCGCGGACGATGCGCTCGACGTGTTCGGCGTGCACGGCCTCGGCGGGATCGTCGGCGCCCTCGGTACCGGCATCTTCGCCTCGCCGAGCCTGGGCGGCACGGGAATCTGGGACTACGTGAAGAACGCCGCGAGCCCGGACTTTTCGATCAGCGGTCAGCTCGTGACCCAGGCAACCGGCGTGATCACCACGGTCATCTGGTCGGCAGTGGTCTCGTTCATCGCCTACAAGATCGTGGACATGCTGGTCGGACTGCGGGTCTCGGAAGAGCGGGAGCGGGAAGGTCTCGATGTCACGGAGCATGGCGAGAGCGCCTACCACTTCTGAGTTCGAACCGACTCATCTCCGAAGTCTCTTCGGTTTCACGGGCGCCTGAGGGCGCCCGTTTTCTTTGGTGACGCAGGATCGACCGGAGAGAACCTGCAGTGCCGGGAACCCGGCGATCGGAAAGAGGGAGAAGGCGGATCAGTCGCCGTAGACGATGATCGAGAGCATCCGGATGGGCGTTGCAATCAGCTTTTCCGGACCGTGCGGCACATCCCCGCGGAAGGTGAGCGAGTCGCCGGGGCCAAGTTCGTAGGTCTGCTTGCCGTGCCGGTACTCGATGCGGCCCTCGAGGACATGGATGAACTCCGTGCCGGGATGTTCGAACGTGGGGAACACCTCCGAGGCGTCGTCCATCGTGACCAGGAAGGGCTCGAAGGTCTTCTTCGGGCCCTGGTCGTAGGCGAGGAGATGATAGGTATGGCCGCGGCGGGTGCCGCGTCGAACGACCACCATGCCCTCCCCGGCGCGAACCACCTGCGCGCCACCGGAGGGCGTGTTGTAGTGCCGGAACAGATGCGCGAGGGACACACCGAGCGCATCGGCAATGCGGGCAAGGGTGTCGAGGCTCGCCGTGGCCTGGGCAGTCTCGATCTTGGACAGCATCCCGCTGCTGATGCCCGCGTGCGCGGCGACATCCGCGATGGTCAGATGATCGCGCTGGCGCAGCTCCCGGATGACGCCACCGAGATGCCGCTCCAGCCCCCGATCGTCGGGAGACACGCGATCGTTCAACTCAGAACCCGTTCACACCGGGAATCCACTGCGTCCCCGCCAGCGGCACGCGAGCCATCGCGGCCGCCTCGATGGTGAGAGCCACGAGATCCTCCCGTTCCAGATGGTGAACATTGGATTTGCCGCACGCGCGCGCGACAGTGGTGAGCTCCATGTTCATCGTCTTGAAGTAGTTCTTCAGGTGGCGCGCGCCCACCATCGGATCGAGGCGCAGTTCCAGCATCTCGTCCTGCGTGGTGATCCCCACAGGACACTTGCCCGTATGGCAGTGGTGACAGAAACCCGGCGCGGTACCGATGCGCGCGTAGTCATCGCGGGCATCCCAGTGCTTGCCGTCCTGGAAGTAGGTGTCGTTGTTGCAGCCCATCGCGAACAGGGCGCCCTGACCGATCGACACGGCATCGGCCCCCATCGCAAGCGCCTTCGCCACATCGGCACCGGTGCGGATCCCGCCCGAGACGATGAGCTGCACCTTGCCGCGCATGTCCATTTCCTCCAGCGCGTCCACGGCCTGACGCAAGGCGGCGAGGGTGGGTATGCCCACATGCTCGATGAACACGGTCTGGGTGGCGGCCGTGCCGCCCTGCATGCCATCCACCACCACGACATCTGCGCCGGAGTGCACGGCGAGCTTCACGTCGTTGTACGTGCGGGTGGCGCCGATCTTCACGTAGATGGGCTTCTCCCAGTCGGTGATCTCGCGCAGTTCCTCGATCTTG
>CAZEDA010000136.1:0-3125 GCA_964510915.1 uncultured Rhodocyclaceae bacterium
TTTTCCACGGCGGACGTCGGCACGAGCAGGCAGTTCCACTACTTCCGGGAGACCATCTGCGAGACGGTCATCCAGCTGGGCGCACGCCGGCAGCACGCCGGGCCGTTCGGCGCCGAGATCTCGACCCACGGCTTCGGCCCGCTGCGTTTCATCGACGTCTGCTGCGACCCGGTCACCATCGAGCGCAACCCGAGCCACATCGCCCACGAAAGCCGGGGCTCCTACTTCGTCACGCTCCAGGTCGCCGGGACGGGGTTCGTGCGGCAGCGCGGGCGGGAAGCCCGTCTGGAGCCCGGCGAGTTCACGGTGCTGGACAGCACCGAACCCTACGTCCTGCATTTCGACATGCCGGTACGGCGGCTCGTGGTGGAAGTCCCGCGCGACGAGATGCAGCATCGCGCCGGCCTCGCCAGCGATCTGCGGGGCGTGAGCTTCGACCGGCACCGCCCCGGCGCGGGCCTCGCGTTCCAGGTCTTCTCGGCTCTGCACCGGGAGGCCCCCGGCCTGCCCGAGGAGGGACAGTCGCGCCTGGCTGCGCGGGCGCTGGATCTGGCGGTCGCGGCGATGATGGGCTCATCCGGCCTCCCCACCGAGAAGTCGGAAGACCCGCGCGGCATGCTCTCCGCGGTAAGAGATTTCGCGCGTGCGAATCTGAGCGACCCGGAACTCACGCCCGCCTCGGCGGCGCGCGCCAACGGCATCTCGGTGCGCTACCTCCATCAGCTTTTCCGCGGTGCCGGAACCTCCTTCGGGACGTGGGTGCGGGAACAGCGACTGGAGCAATGTCACGATGCCATCGCCGATCCGGCGCAAGCCGGACGGTCGATCAGCGATATCGCATTCACCGGCGGCTTCAATGACGCCGCCCATTTCAGCCGCGCGTTCGCCCAGCGCTACGGCTATCCGCCGAGTCGGCTTCGAGCCCGGCGTACTTCCTGACCACCGGAAGACCGTTGCCGGTCCGTCGCGACCGCGCAGGCCGGGCCTGAGGAAGGTCCGCACGACCTTCCCTACGGCGCGTGCTTCTCCAGCGCGGCCACCATCCGCGCGACACGATCGCTGACCTTCTCCGTCGACAGCCGCTCGCGGATACGCTCGACCATCAGCGGAAACGCGAAGGGCGTCGGACGCGGCGGGGTCGAGAAGACGATCTCGCGACCGGCGATCCGCTGCAGCGTGCGCTCGAGCCGCGAGTACTCGAGTTCCTGCTCCAGCACCTCGCGCCGGGACTGGCGCAGCAGCAGGTTGTCGGGGTCGTACTTGGCGAACACATCGAAGAACAGTTCGCTCGACGCCTGGAGCTGTCGCGTGCTCTTGGGCTGCCCCGGATAGCCCTGGAAGATGAGCCCGGCGACGCGCGCGATCTCGCGGAAGCGTCCTCGCGCCAGCTGCCCCGCGTTGAGGCTCGCGAGAATGTCGTGTTCCAGTCCCTCGAGCCGGAAGAGACCGCCGTCGACCAGCGACCGCCAGTCGACCTCCCGAGGCGCGAGCATCTCGAAGCCGTAGTCGTTCACACACAGGGAAAAGCTCTCCGGCCGCACTTGTCCGACGCGCCACGCCAGCAGATTCGACAGCCCCGTGTGCACATGACGACCGGCGAACGGAAAGCAGAAGAAGTGACAGCCCTCGCGGGTCGTGAACACTTCGATGAGAAGCTCGTTCGCCGCCGGCACACGGGACCAGCGCGCCTGCAGTTCGAACAGCGGCGCGAGCGCTCGCAGCTCGGGCTCGACGAGCTCTCCGCGGCGCGCCTCGTCCACGAGGGCAACGACGGCATCGGCCAGTTCGGACGACAGCGGCATCTTGCCGCCGTTCCATCGCGGCACCGCGGCCTTGCCCGCGGTGGCCTTGCGGACCAGCGCCGTCATCTCGTGCACACGCACGAGCTCGAGCGTCCGTCCGGCGAAGTGGAAGCAGTCTCCGGGATGCAGCATGCCGATGAAGGATTCCTCCACGTGGCCGATGCGTCCGCCGCTCATCCAGCGCACCTCCATCGAGGCGTCGCTCACGATCGTGCCGATGGACATGCGGTGCCGCTTCGCGATCTGCGCATCCGGCACCGCGTGGACGCCCTCGTCGTCCGCGACGATGCGGTGGTATTCGGGATAGGCCCGCAGCGACGAGCCGCCCCGCATCACGAAATCGAGCGCCCACTGCCAGTCCTGATCGCTCAGGTTCCGGTAGGCGTGCGTCGAGCGAATCTCCGCGAGGAGATCCTCGGGCCGGAAACCGCCGCCGAGCGCCACCGTCACCAGATGCTGGACGAGCACATCGAGAGGTTCCCGCGGCGGTCGACGCGATTCGATGAGACCGGCGGCGGACGCACGCCGCGCTGCGGCAGCCTCGATGAGTTCGAAGGCATGGGTCGGCACGCACGTCACGCGGGATTCGCGACCCGGCGCGTGCCCCGAGCGCCCCGCCCTCTGCGTGAGTCGCGCGATTCCCTTCGGGCTGCCGAGCTGCAGCACGCGGTCCACGGGCAGGAAGTCCACGCCGAGATCGAGGCTCGATGTACACACGCATGCGCGTAGCGTCCCGGCAGCCAGACTCGCTTCCACCCAGTCGCGAAGTTCGCGATCGAGGGATCCGTGATGCAGCGCGAGCACGCCCGCCCAGTCGGGACGGGCATCGAGCACGGCGCGATACCACATCTCCGCCTGGGAGCGGGTGTTGGTGAACAGCAGCGTCGTGCCGCCCGACTCGACCGCTGCGACGACGTCATCGAGCAGCGTGAGCCCCATGTGCCCCGCCCAGGGAAACCGCTCCACCGTGGCCGGGACGATGGCGTCGATGGTGAGCCGCTTCGGTACGCGACCGCGCACGATCACGCCGTCGTGCGCCGGACCCAGCAGCACATCGAGCGATTCATCGAGATTGCCCAGGGTGGCGGAGAG
Source organism: uncultured Rhodocyclaceae bacterium (assembly GCA_964510915.1). GTDB lineage: Bacteria > Pseudomonadota > Gammaproteobacteria > Burkholderiales. The sequence continues at coordinate 2,895 of CAZEDA010000136.1, forward strand.
CCCCCACGTGACGAGCGACGGCTGCCAGCGGCGCAGCCGCGCGAGGGCGAGTTGCGCCTGCACGCCGCGCTTGCCGCCCATGAGTTCGTGCCACTCGTCGACCACGACCGTGGCGACCTGCCCCAGGCGTTCCACGGCGTCGGCGCGCGTCAGCAGAAGACTGAGGCTCTCCGGCGTGGTGACGAGAACACTGGGCAGACGCTTCGTCTGCCTCGCGCGGGCAGCCGATGA
>CAZEDA010000136.1:3225-8421 GCA_964510915.1 uncultured Rhodocyclaceae bacterium
CACGGGATGGCGCGGGCAATGCGGTCTTCGCGGAACGGGATCGGGCCATGACGGCGGGACTCAGTGCAGGGAGACCCGGCGGGCGAAAGGCCTATCGGAGACACGGACTGCCAACGCCGTCCGCGCGAGGCGATGGTGTGACGCGATCGGTGCGCACGCGCAATTCTCGTCAGCGTCGAAAATGCTGACGCTCATGTCCGCCAGGCCGGGGCCGAACCGGAAAAAATCACACTGCCGGATCGTCCATGGCAGGACGGCGGCAGTCACTGCCGAACAGCCGATCGCGCGTTGCCCGGCTTTTCCGATGGCGCCGTCGAGATGACTTACAGTCATTCCGACCCTTTGACCAAATGCCGTTGGCGTCAGGCGCCCGAAAACAACCGGCCGGCGCGTGGCACCGCGATTGCTGAATGAGGGACGTTGCCGAGAACAACAAGACATGACCGCGGACCAGCGCTTTCGCGGCAAGGATCGAGACGGCAACATCGCTGACCGGCGTTCCGGGGCAACCCGCGCCCGCCCGTCATGCACGAATCGCGAGCGGGTGTCGAAGGTCGTTCGGCGATTCCATAACAACAACAGTCTGGCAGTCCCTTGGAGCCGCGTACACCCCACGCGGCTCCTCATTCTCCGGGTACCTCGTCCCGATCGAAAGCGCCGCCAGCACCGCGCGCGGATGCGCTACTTCGACGCCGAGATCTCGACATCCGCAGGCTTCGCGAACAGAGCCATGTCCAGGGGGCCGTCGACACGATAGACGTCGTAGCGGACGGCGTACTCGACCTTCGGCGTACGCATGCGCGCCTGACGCGGAAGCGACGAGTTCTTGTCGATCCAGAGCGTCGCCGTCGTATCCGCGACTTCGAGCTTCAGCACCTTGCACGCGACGCCTTCGATGACTTCGTCGGGAAGGACCTCGGCATTGCGCGTCTGGAAGAACTCCACCTCCCTGCCCATCTGCATGCGCTGCAGCGAAGCGGGCGCGCCGCCCTGAAACACCGGGAACAGGACGTTGAAGGTGGGACCGGGATCCACCATGTGACTCCCCGTGCGGGTGGTCCGGTTGATCAGCCAGGCATCCGGCGCATTGGCGATCAGCAGGACCTCGGACCCGTTGGCCGGATTGCGCGGCTCCTCGTACCGGAGATGGTGGTCCTTGTAGCGCCAGAGCTTGCGCGGAGCCGCGTCGAAACTTCCCTCCTTCGCCCAGGAGGCGATCAGGCGGTACTGGATGAACGTGACGCGTTCTTGCCCATCGGCCGCCGATGCGGCCTGGAGACCGCCAGCCAGACAGAAAGCTGCGACCAGCATCAGGCCGGCGGCCCGGTGTGACCATCCGGCCAGCCCGGACCGGACCGTGCGAAGGATGCGAAGAATCATTCTCGGGGTTCTCCTCGTTCAGGGATGAAGGGCGCAGCCGCCGGGCCGATGAGACGCAACAGCGTGTCGAGACTGTCGGCGTCGCGGGGGGTCTTGTCGCTGCGAAGGCGAAGGATACGCGGGAAGCGCACTGCCACGCCGCTCTTGTGTCTCGGTGACCGGGCAATGCCTTCGAACCCGATCTCCATCACGAGTTCCGGCGCGACGCTGCGCACGGGACCGAACTTCTCGCGCGTGTGGGCGCGGATGAAGGCGTCCACCTCGCGGATTTCGGCATCCGTGAGCCCCGAGTAGGCCTTCGCAAAGGGGACGAGTTCCTCACCACGCCACACGGCGAAAGTGTAGTCGGTGTAGAGACTCGCGCGCCGCCCGTGCCCGCGCTGCGCGTACACGAGCACGGCGTCGACGCTGTACGGGTCGATCTTCCACTTCCACCAGCCGCCGCCTTCGAGTTTCACCCTGCCCGCTCCGTACGCGGAGTCCCGATGCTTGAGCATCAGTCCCTCCACCCCGCGATCCCGTGCCTGCGCGCGTTGCGCGGCGAGACTGGTCCAGTCGGGCGCCACGACGACGGGCGACACGTGCAGGGCGGGATCGGCGACGGCCGCCACCATCTCCTCCAGCGCGGCGCGGCGCCGGTGAAGCGGATCGGACCGGCAGTCGCGGCCTTCGATTTCCAGCAGGTCATAGGCCACGAACGCGACCGGCGCCTCGCGGAGGACGCGCGCCGTGAGCTTCTTGCGGCCGATGCGCTGCTGCAGCAGGGCGAACGGCGCTGCGGCACCGTCCCGCCACGCGAGCAGTTCTCCGTCCAGGACCACGCCGTCGGGGAGACGGGACGCGAGCGCTGCCAGTTCCGGAAACCGCTCTGTCATGGGTTCGTCCCCGCGCGACCAGACGTAGGGTCGACCGCCGCGGACGATCAGCTGCGCACGGATGCCATCCCACTTCCATTCCGCCTGCCACTGCCCGCACGGGCCGAGTTCCTCCACCGGCCGGTCGATCGGATGGGCGAGAAAGAACGGGTACGGTCGACCTGCCCGCTCCTCGCTCTGCTCGGCCGCGAACAGCGCGCGATAGGCCCGTGCCGTGGGCTGCCAGTCGCCCAGCAGACGCTCCGCGACGAGCGTCGGCTCCACGCCCGCCACCTCCGCTACCGCACGCGTGACGAGCAGTCGCGACACGCCCACGCGGAACCCGCCGGTGATGAGCTTGTTCCAGACGAGGCGACCGGACGCGTCCAGTTCGCGCCACGCCGCGATCACCGCATCGTCGAGGGCGTCGTCCCGCAGGCTTCGCAGCGGCAGAAGCCGGTGCTCGACCCACTCGGCCAGAGACGCGTCGCTGCCCGCGCCGGGATCGGGCAGCAGATGCGCGATGGTCTCCGCAAGATCGCCGACGGCCTGGTAGCACTCCTCGAACAGCCACTCCGGAATGTCCGCGGTCCGGACGGCCAGGGTGCGAAGCACGCGTGTCGGAATCACCTGCCGCGGCTTCTCGCCGCCGAGAAAGAACACCGCCCACGCGCAGTCGGCATCGGGTGCAGCGGCAAAGTACTCCCGCAGCGCCGCGAGCTTGCGCAGCGTCGACGTTGTCGCATCGAGTTCCCGGTACAGCGCCGCAAATCGCTTCACGGCACTTCGGCGCCGTCGTCGCCGCCTCCGAACTCCGTCTCGAACGCCCGGGCCTCGAGTCCCTGCTCGGTGAGCCAGCGCACCATCACCGGCACCTGCCCGTGGGTGACGAACACGCGGCTGGCGCCGCTCGCCCCGATGGCGCTCTGCAGGCCCGGCCAGTCGGCGTGGTCCGACAGGACGAACCCCCGGTCGACGCTGCGTCGCCGGCGCGCGCCGCGCAGTTGCATCCAGCCCGACGCAAAGCCGTCGCTGAACTCGCCGAAGCGGCGCAGCCAGGGCGTGCCCTGCGCCGAGGGTGGCGCGAGCACGAGTGCGCGACGCAGGTCGTCACTGCCGGGACGGTCCGAGACGCGAAGCGTCGGCGGCAGGCTCACGCCACTGCCACGGTAGGCATCGTTGAGTACCTCTACGGCGCCGTGGCAGACGATGGGGCCGATGGACGCATCCACTCCGGCGAGGATCCTCTGGGCCTTGCCGAAGGCATAGGCATAGAGAACCGAGGCACGGCCCGCTGCCGCGTTGGCGGCCCACCACTCGTTCACCTGCGCAAAGATGTCGCCCGGCGATCGCCAGCGGTAGATCGGCAGACCGAAGGTCGACTCCGTGACGAACGTGTGCGCCGCCACCGGCTCGAACGGCGCGCACGTCACGTCCGGCGCCACCTTGTAGTCACCCGACAGCACCCAGACTTCGCCCGCGTGTTCCAGACGCACCTGCGCAGAGCCGAGCACGTGGCCGGCCGGATGGAACGAGACCTTGACGCTGCCGACGGTCACCGTTTCCCCGTAGGCGAGACACTGGAGCGAGACGTCGCCGAGGCGGATGCGCAGCACCTGCTCGGCATCGCGAGTGGCGAGATAGTGAGCGTGGCCGCGCCGCGCGTGGTCCGCATGGGCGTGGGTGATGATGGCCCGGTCGACCGGGCGCCAGGGATCGATGTAGCTGTCCGCCGCCTCGCAGTAGAGACCGCGCTCGGTCAGACGGACGAGGTCGGTGCGCGGCGTCACGGCCGGTCCCGGCGATCGCGCCGAAAACGAAAACGGCGCCCGAGGGCGCCGTATCGGCATCGCAGCCTCAAGGGGCGGTCACTTCACGGCAGCGAGCAGGGCATCGTAGGCTTCTTCGAACAGCCGGACGCCATCGCGCTGCAGTTGCAGGCCCACCTGCTCGAGATCCACGCCCAGGCGCTGCAGGGAGGCCACGGCTTCGCGGGATTCCGCCACACCCTGACCGATCGTCGATGCCGCCTTGCCGTGGTCCCGGAAGGCCGCGAGCGTGGCATCCGGCAGGGTGTTGATGGTTTCGGGCCCGATGAGGGGTTCCACGTACAGCAGGTCGGGATAGGCCGGGTTCTTGGTGCTGGTGCTCGCCCACAGCAGGTACTGGGGCCGGGCGCCCGCACCCCGGAGGGCAGAAAAGGCCGACCCGCCGAAGACCTGCCCGTAGCGCTCGTAGGCCAGTTTGCCGATGGCCACGGCACCGCGCCCGCGCAGCGCCAGGGCTTCAGGGCTGCCCAGTGCATCGAGCTGCTTGTCGAGCAGGGAGTCGATTCGGCTCATGAAGAAGCTGGCGACCGCCTTGACGCGGGAGACGTCCCCGCCGGCGGCGTGGCGCTTCGCGAGCCCGGCGATGTAGGCCTCGAAGACTCGGTTCATCTGGCCCAGGGAGAACAGCAGCGTGATGTTGACGCTGATGCCCTCGGCGATGCAGCGCTCGAAGGCCTGGGCGCCCTCGGGCGTGCCGGGAATCTTGATGAGGACGTTGTCGCGAGCGACCTCGGCCCGGAGCCTGCGCGCGGCGGCCACCGTGCCCTCCACGTCGTAGGCAAGGCGCGGAGACACTTCGAGACTCACGAACCCGTCGTCGCCGTGCGTGCGGTCGAAGACCGGACGCATCACGTCGCAGGCGGCCTGGACATCCGCGACTGCCAGACGCTCGTAGCGACGCTCGGGATCGGGCTCGGAGGCCTTCAGCGAGCCGAGCTCGGCCGCGTAGGCCTTGCCCGCCGCAATGGCGTTGCGAAAGATGGCCGGGTTGGTGGTGATGCCCGTGGCGTCGCCGGAGGCCACGAGCCGGGCGAGTTCACCGCCCGCGATCATGTCCCGGCTGAGATTGTCGAGCCAGAGGCTCTGCCCGATCTCGCGCAGCTGCGCGAAGGGGGAAACGCGATCCATGACGA
>CAZEDA010000137.1:0-1367 GCA_964510915.1 uncultured Rhodocyclaceae bacterium
TGATGCTGCCGATGAATGCCCGCACGTCGTTGGCGCTGGTAGTGGCCGTTATCGCGCTCGCCGGCTGCCAGTTTCCGAAGAAGCAGGGCAATGTCTCGTCGCCTCCGCCGGAGCCTGCGGCTGCGGCGGTCACGCCTGAGCCTGCCAAGCCGGCTGTTCCGGAAGGTCCTCCGCCCGGATCTCCCGCCGCGAAGGCGCAGGCTCTGCAACTGTTCAAGCTTTCTGCCGAATCGCTCAACGAAGGCAACGAGGACGCCGCGCGCCGGGACATCGCCGAAGGCCAGCGTCTGGATCCCGACAGCAAGTACGGTCAGTGCCTCGCTCGCGGGCTCTCCGCCGATCCCGAGAAGACACTCGGCAAGACCTCGACGAAGTACACAGTACGTCCCAACGAAACCCTCGGGCGGATCGCCCAGCGCGCGCTGGGCGACAGCTGCGAGTTCTACCTGCTCGCCCGCTACAGCGGCATCCGGGTGCCGAAGCAACTCGCTGGCGGCCAGGTCATCCGGATTCCGGGGCGTACACCTCTCGCACCGCCGGATTCCGCCAAGGCCGAGCCCTTGCCGCCGCCTCCGCCCCCCGTCGAAGCGGTTCCCGCGGCAGCCGCACCCGCGCCGGATCCCGCGCCTTCGAAACCCGCACTGTCCCCTCAGGCCCTGAAGGCCGAGATCGACCGTCATCACCGGGACGCCCAGACGGCCTTTCGCCGGCAGGACCTCGCCACGGCGATCCGTGAGTGGGATCACGTGCTTGCGCTGGATCCCGGCAACGATCTTGCCCGGGCGCGGCGGCAGGAAGCCATCGAACTGGATCGCAGGATCCGGCAGGTGAAGTAATCGGCGCCCGTCGGCGCCGCACGTCTCACGGCTTCGCTGGAGATTCCTGCGCGGTTGGCGCCGGGCCCGGCGTCTGGCCGGGAGGAGTGTAGGGAACCCGCGGTGGACGGTTCAGCCACGCCTTGCCCACCTTTTCGGCCTCCAGTGCCTTGAGCGCCGCAGCCGCTGCCTGATTCGCGGGATCTGCGGCGAGCGCTCGCAGATACCCGACTACCGCCTGATCCACATTGCGCCTGGCCCGTGCCGCATCGGCCTCCCGCAGGTGCTCCGCGGCGGCGTCCCGCGCTGCGGATCTCGCGGACTCGAGTGCGGCCTGGTATTCCTTCGACTGCGGTCTCAGCAGTGTCAGCAGTTCCCACTGCACGACGGCATCCGCCCACCGGCGCCCGTCCCGGAACGTCCGCGCACGGGTCTGCAGCGTCTGCTCCAGTTCGGCAGCCGCCCGCGCTTGCGATGCGGACTCCGGCGATTGCTGGACAGGAACGGGGGGCGAAGGCGGACGGGCCGCACAGCCGGCGAGCACCAGCGCCA
>CAZEDA010000137.1:1467-8412 GCA_964510915.1 uncultured Rhodocyclaceae bacterium
AGGGGGTAGGCGAAGTAGTCGGCCCGGACCTGAAGGTTGCGACGGATCGCTTCCGACGCGATCCGAATCTCTCCGTCGAGTCGGCGTCGGTAGTCGCGGTCGGACTCACCGGGAAGGCGTACGGACAAGTTGGCATGGGTCTTCGAATGGGACTGGAAATCCATCAGGCCGGTCGCCGCCATCTCCCGGATCTGGGGCCAGCTGAGAGCCTCCTTGGCGCCGAGGAAATCGGTGTAGAGGAAGAACGTCGCCGGATAGCCGTACTTCATCAGCAGAGGGAACGCATGCTGGTAGACCGACACATGGCCGTCATCGAAGGTGATCACCACGGAGCGGGCCGGCAGCGCGCGCTTGCCTGCGAGAAAGTCTGGGACGTCTGACAGACGGATGACCCGGTAATCGTTGCGCTTGAGGTACTCCAGCTGGGCCTCGAACTTCTCCGGCGGCAGCACCATCCGGCTGTTGCGCGTACCGATCCGGTGGTAGGCCAGGATCGGGATGGTCTGGTAGCCGTTGGCACGAACGCCGCGGGGATTCACCGGTGCGAGGGGCACAACGATGGCGTCGCCCGCCGGAATGGATGTGATGCCGTTGAACTCGGCGATCTCCCAGGAGCGCGTCGCCGATCCGAGAAAACGCGCCGCGACGCTCTCCAGCGTGTCCTCCGGCCGCGTAGCGTAGATGACGTAGCGTGAGTTCGCGGCGATCACGCCATCACGGGAGACGGCCGCCGCGGTTCGAGTTTCTGCACGTGCCCGATCGGGTCCGGCCTGATGCGCGGCACACCCGGTCAGCGCGACGACGAGCGCGAACAGGGCGATGAGATGTCGGCGACCCGGAATCACGCGGTCCCCTTGCCGGTCTTCGGGGGGCCTCCCGGATTCGTTGGCGGAGAGGTGATACCCCGTTCGAGCCGTTCCGCCATCGCGTCGAAGGAGCGGAACACTTCGCCGAACTCATCGTTGCGTTGCTCCCGGATCCGGTAGCCGAAGCGGCCCTGGCCCACCTCCTCCAGGGAATCGCGGAGCAGCCGGAGCGGTTTTCCGTAGCGTTCGACGAGAAGGTACGTGGCCAGTGCCACGGTGGCGGCCGTGACGACGAGCAGCAACGCGAGCAGCAGGATGCTCTGGCGAGTCGCGGACGCAAGCGGCTCCTCCGGGAGCGCAAGCTGCACCGCGCCGAGCGTCTTGCCCTGGAAGGTCACGGGCGCTTCGAAGGTGAAGACCGTCGGCTTTCCTCCGGCCTCGACCCGTTGCACCGTCACGCCCGCCGGACTCGCCCGCACGCGCTCGCCGGATGCCCGGACCGCGGGCTTGCCGACGGCGGAAGCATCGCTGCTGACCCTGACGATACCGGCACGGTCGGAAAGCGAGATCGATTCGACATCCAGCGCGCGAGCCACTTCCTGCACGAACACATCGATGCCGACCCAGTCTTCCGACAGAGTCGGGGCGGCGTTCTCTGCCGCAATGAGCCTGGTGAGGGACGCGCCCTGTTCCACGGCCTGCTTCAGCATGGTCTCGTGCTGGCGATAGGTCACCAGGGCGGACGTCGCAGCCATGGTCACGGCCACGAGTGCCGCCATGCCGAGCGCGAGCTTGACCTTGAGCGGCATGCCGCGAGGCACGCCCTTGCGGCTGGTCTCGGCTTCGAGTTCGCGCCAGACCTTCGCCAGCGCATCGGCGAGTTCGCGACCGGTCCCGTAACGGTTTTCGGGTGCCTTCTGCAGGCAGCATTCCACGATACGCCGCAAGGACGCGGGAATGTCCTTGCGCCACTGCGTCATCGGCTTGGGCTCTTCCTTCGCGATGCGCATCACCAGCGTCACCATGTTGTCGGCCTCGAAGGGACGATGCCCGGTCAGGAGCTCGTACAGCACGACACCTGCGGAGAACAGGTCGGCCCGGCCATCGACCTTGCTGCCAAGCGCCTGCTCGGGCGCCATGTAGTGCGGCGTGCCGATGATCGTGCCGGCACGCGTCTTCTCGGCTTCGGCCATCGAGGCCATGTGCGCGATACCGAAGTCTGCGATCTTCACCGTGCGCCCGTCGCCGACCTGGAGGATGTTGCTGGGCTTCACGTCGCGGTGATAGATGCCTTTCGAGTGCGCGTAGTCCAGGGCATTGGCAAGCTGGATCCCGATCTGGAGCACCTGCATGACGGGCAGGCCCTTGCCGCGCTCCAGAATGGAGTCGAGCGCCCCGCCATTGAGGAGTTCCATCGCGATGTACGGGCGGCCGTTGATCTCGCCCACGTCGAACACGGTGACGATGTTGGGATGCGCGAGCATGCCCGCCGCGCGCGCCTCGCGAAGGAATCGGCTCCGGTACTCCGTTTCCACACAGAGCTCTCCGCGCAGGAACTTGAGCACGATCTGACGCTGGATGTCCGGGTCGTTGGCCCGGTACACCTCGGCCATCGCGCCTTCGCCGAGCTTGCCGATGACTTCGTAGCGCCCCACCCGGGGCACGCCGGTGCCTGTCGTCGACGCCGCGCCAGACGGTTTCGGGTCGCCGGAGATGATCGTGGCTTCTGCTGGCGAGACGAGCGTCGCCTCGAGCGAGGCACTGCCGGCGTCGGGCTTCTGGTCCTTGGGATCTGCGGGCATGGGCTCGAAAGTGGAAAGTCGGAGTGGAAGGATATGGCGGGCTGGCGACTGGTGCTGCGCGGTACGCTTGGCTGCTCACCCGTCGCGGTGCGCGCGATTTCGCAAGTCGGAAGCGTTCTCGCCGCGACTTCGGCGCGGAATGCCGGGCAGTCCGGTCGGTAGTGAAGCCGGGTGGGAGAAGTCAGGGCGCTACCGTGTGGTCGTCGCCCTCCATCCAGCGAATCAGGTCGCGCTCGGGACGCGCGGCGTTGAACAGGTGCAGGCCGAAGTCGCGGGAGATGTCCTCACAGACGCGGATACCCCGCGCACTGTTTCCCTTGGCATCCAGCAGGGGTGAGAAGGTGCCGATTCCGAGACGGCCCGGTACCACGGCGGTGATGCCGCCGCCGACACCGCTCTTGGCGGCAATCCCGACGCGATAAGCCCATTCCCCCGAGTAGTCGTACATGCCGCACGTGAGCATCACACTGACCACGTCCTGCACGTAACGCTCGTCGAGGGCACGCTCGCCCGTGACCGGATTGACGCCGCCGTTGGCCAGAGTGGCGCCCATCATCGCCAGATCGCGCGCGGTCACGAGGATCGAGCACTGCTGAAAGTAGAGGTCGAGCGTTTCCTCGACCCGGTCAGTCATCATGCCGAAGTTCAGCATCAGATAGGCCATCGCCCGGTTCCGATGGCCGGTGGCCTTCTCCGAGAGGAACACCGGTACGTCGACATCGTGGTTCCGGCCAGTGTACCGGCGGAGCATCTCCAGGACGCGCTTGAGTCGTCCCGTGGCGCCATCGCCGTCGATGAGATCCGTGGTGGCGATTGCGCCGGCATTCACCATCGGGTTGAACGGGCGGTTGGTGGCTTCGTCCAGAACGATGGCATTGAAGGCGTCGCCGGTCGGTTCGACACCGACCTTGCGATTGACGGCCTCCCGCCCGCGATCCTCCAGCGCCATCCCGTAGACGAATGCCTTCGAGATGGACTGGATCGTGAACGGCCGGTCGCAGTCGCCGACGTCGAACACCTGGCCGCTGGTGGACACGGCGCAGACGCCGAACCACTCCGGCCGGGCGGTGGCCAGTTCGGGGATGTAGTCGGCTACGGCGCCCTCGTTGAGGGTTCGGTGGCGCTCGTGCAGTTCGCCGAGGTAGGCGCGGAAGGGTGACGCCACCGACCGGATCGAGCTGGCGAGCAGTTCGAGACTGGAGCGTTCTGACATCGCATCGACCTCACGTGGCGGCGAGGATGCCTGCCGCCACGCGCTCGAGTTCCCGGCTGATCGGGTGGTCGAGGTGCCGCGAGCAGAACACGCCGCCGCTCGCGAGCCGGGCGACATCCTCGGAGAGTGGGAACAGGCCGGCCACCGGCACGGCATAGGTCTGTTCGATCTTGGTTCGCAGTTCCGCCATGTCCAGCCCGCGGTGCACCTTGTTCACGACGAGAGAGATGTTCCGTACTCGCAGTTGCTGTGCGACGTCCAGGGTGACTGCCGTGCCCTGATAGTCCTGCTTGTCCGGGCGGAGCACCAGGACCACGTGGTGCGCGATGGCCATGGAGAGAAACGTCTCCTTCGACAGCCCCGGATGGGTGTCGATGAACAGGAAGTCGAGGTCGAGCACCTTCGCCAGGGCACGCAGACCGTCGTTCAGCCGGCGCACATCGTAGCCGTCCTTGAGGATGCGCGCGATGTCGTCGGTCTTCGTGCTCGAAGGCACGAGAAACAGTCGTCCGCCGCCAGCGGGGAGTCCTGCTGCCTCCGTCACCTCGATGGCGGCCGACTCGATGGGTGCGTCACCCCAGAGAAAGTGATTGAGAGTTCGAGCCACGCCGTCGGCGTCCACGCTGAAGAGATTGTGGATGCCGGGTGAGGGAACGTCCGCGTCAACGATGCCGACCCGCTTCCCGTGACGGGCGAGGGTCGTGGCGAGGTTCGCGGAGAAATGAGTCTTCCCTGTGCCGCCGCGGTAGGAATGGACGGCAATGATGCGGGTCATTGGTGTTGGGCTCAGGAATCGGGCCGGCGATGCCCCGTTACACAGCATTTCCAATGCCGACCGTGTGGCATCAGAAAAGCCTTTGAATGTCTGGAGAAATCCAGGTGGAGCGAGGGAGGCCCCGACCTCTAGTGCACGGTATCGGTGCAGAAAAAAATCCCCGATGCCTCGGAATGGCGCGGCCCGAAAGCCACGGGGGTAGCGTCGGGCGGTGCCTACCGGTCGTCGCGCAACTGGAGCCGGTCGATCTCGGTGACGATGTCGCGGAAGTACTGGCTGCCCATGATCTGCGCAACTTCCTCGCGCCGCTGCCGCTCGTCGATGTCGATGCGGACCTCGAAGACGGGTTCCGGCACGTTGATGCGTTGCCACTCCTCGAGTTCGCGTCGGGTCCAGAATCGGTGGCGGATCAGATGGTCGCCCACTCGGAGCATCCCATCCCTGGGCAGCATGCCGCTGCCCACCACTCGCAGTCTTCCGATGAAGGACCCGTTGGTGGACCCCTGGTCGATGACCAGGATGTCGGCCCCCATGAGGCGGACCTCGCAATGGCTTCGGGAGACTCGAGAGTCGGGCAGGACCAGATCGGCAGGCGGCGAACGCCCGATGAGGCAGGTGTCCGATCCGAGGCGGAGGCTCAGCCCGCGCGCCAGACCATCCGTTACCACCAGCACGTGCTCACGTTCCTCGGTATCGGCGGACAGATGCCCGTCCGGGAACAGATCGCGGATGCCGACCCGGATGGTCGAACCGTCCAGGGGAACTGGACTCGCTGCTGCGCCCTGGGGGGCGGCGGGCTCTGGGCCCTTTCGGGACTGGCTCATGGCTGGCGAAGTTCGAAGTGTCGCGACTCGACGACGCCGAAGCATAACCGCAAAGCCTGCAAATGCCACGCTTGTCCGACCAAATGCGTCCGCGCTCGGGAAACGGAAGATCGCAGCTGGCGGCGAGCCGGCCCATCCCGCCGCCGCGTCGCGGACGAAATACCGTAGAATCCAGGGCCTGCGCGGGTGTAGTTCAATGGTAGAACGAAAGCTTCCCAAGCTTTAGACGTGGGTTCGATTCCCATCACCCGCTCCATCCCTGTCGCGCGAACTCCGCAGCCGGAGCAGCGTCAGACGCTGCTGTCGTGTCCGACCTTCCTTCTGAATGCGCAGTGCGAGGTGCGAGGGATCTTCGGCGTGACCCCTGCCACCCCGGAGCCTTCACCGATGCCATCCCTTCTGCTTACCGCCGTCCCCCGATCCTTCCGACCGCCGTTTCGCCTGTGCGGCGCTCTCGTGGCGGTCTTCCTGGTCTCTGCCGCCGATGCTCGCGACCCGGTCAAGGCTGAAGTCGTGTGGACTCACGAACGGTGCGATTTCGTCGTGACACGCAACGAGGCCGGACACGGCATCGTCATGCGCCTGACGCCTCTCTCGTTGAAGGAAGGCGATGTTCTCGTGGGTGCGCTCGACGACATCGGCTACGGCCGCAAGGTGGCCAAGCAGGGCACCGAAGAAGCCGCGATGATGCAGATCCGCAAGTACGGCATCCGTCGCAAGCCGGCTCTGGATATGGTTTACGAGTGGTCCCGGCAGTGCAACCCGCCGGAGGAGTGAGCCTTCGAACGGCGGGTGCCTGACTCCCGCCATTCTCTCGTTTCCGGCCGTCCTCGCACCTCACCACATTGAACGCCAAGCCGGGCTCCCTCTTCGATCCTGTTCCGACGGTTCCCCTCGAAGAACCGTGGCCCGACTTTGCCGCGGTGCTTGTCGAGTGGCAGCGAGTGCACGGGCGCCACTCGCTTCCTTGGCAGCGCGACCGCGACCCCTATCGAATCTGGGTGTCCGAGATCATGCTGCAGCAGACCCAGGTGTCTGCGGTGGTTCCCTATTTCGAACGTTTCATGGCCCGGTATCCCGACGTCGTCGCGCTCGGCCGTGCACCGGTCGATGAGGTGATGCAGGCGTGGAGCGGACTTGGCTACTACGCGCGCGCCAGGAATCTCCATCGCGCAGCGAGACTCATCGTGGAAGATCACGCGGGCGAGTTTCCGCGCACCCCGCAGGCACTGGCCGAACTCCCGGGTATCGGCCGCTCGACCGCGGCTGCGGTTGCCGTGTTTTCCTTCGGGGTTCGCGCGGCGATTCTCGACGGCAATGTGAAGCGCGTGCTGTCGAGAGCTTTCGCCGTACACGGCTGGCCGGGCGAGAAGGCCGTCGAGAACACGCTGTGGGGTCTTGCGGAATCCGTCCTGCCCGACCGGGATGTCGAGGCCTACACGCAGGGTCTGATGGATCTCGGCAGTCTCGTGTGTACGCGTGGGCGGCCGAACTGTGTGGCGTGTCCGTTGGCGGCCGGCTGTCG
>CAZEDA010000138.1:0-8405 GCA_964510915.1 uncultured Rhodocyclaceae bacterium
TGGTGCTTGCGTCCTTCGGCGGAATGCGCGGCCCAGGCCGAGTAACGCATGGCCGTGTCGAGAATCGCGGCGTTCGCTGTTTCGTCGCGCTGCCATTCGAGCACGCGGGTCGCGAAGGCGAGTTCGCTGAACGGCTCGCCCATGACGCGCTCGAGTTCCGCCCGCAGCGATGCGCCGTCGAAACCGCCGGCCTCGTCCGCCTTGTGGCGGTTCATCGCCTTGCGCTGGACGAACAGCCGCTTCACCACGTACAGCGGCGCGAGCTGCTCATGCCTGGCCGCGAGGGCCTGTACGGCGCGCTCGTTGCGGAACAGCCGCATCACGAAGGATTCGACTGCCGGGCCGAGTTCCACGAGCAGCTGCGATTCGGCCTTGCGCTCCAGGCTGGCAGGATCGATGCGCGCCTCGGCGAGGCGGTAGGCCAGCGACGGATCGTCCCGGGCGAGATCTTCCACGAACAGTCGGTCGATGCGCTCCAGGCCCTCCCGGGAGTAGAGATCGGCGAAGCGGAGATCGTGCGCGAGTTCGAGGGTGTGTGCGGCAGTCATGGGGCTCGGAGTCGGGGAGAGGATGGCGTCATGGCGCACCGCAGGGCCGGGCCGCTGCGGATTGCGCCGGAGGGATTATCCCAAATAAGGTCAGGCCGCAGGGCGCTGCGGTACGCGGAAAGCGGATGTGGCCGCCACGGCCTCCCGAACGAGAGCCGGGCCGCGGTAGATGAGCCCGGAATACACCTGCACGAGGGTGGCGCCGGCACCGAGTTTCTCGACAGCGGCAGCGCCGTCCAGAATGCCGCCTGCCGCGATGATCGGCAGCCGGCCCCCGAGCCGCGCCGCCAGCGCGGCGACCACCCGCGTCGATCGGGCGCGCAACGGAGCGCCGCTCAGGCCGCCCGTCTCGGCGGCATTGGGCAGCCCTTCGACCCCCTCGCGCGAGATCGTCGTGTTCGTCGCGATGACGGCGTCGATGCCGTGATCCATCAGGCGCTTCGCAATCGCGTCGAGCTGGGTGTCGTCCAGGTCGGGAGCGATCTTCAGCGCCAGCGGCACATACCGGCCATGCTCCTTTGCGAGCGCCGCCTGCTCGCGCTTCAGCGCGCCCAGCAGCCGGTCGAGCGCGTCGGATTCCTGCAGCGAGCGCAGATCGCGCGTGTTCGGTGACGAGATGTTCACGGTGACGTAGTGCGCGAGCGGGTAGGCCCGGCGCAGGCCGATGAGATAGTCCTCGTCCGCGCGCTCGATGGGCGTGTCGAAGTTCTTGCCGATGTTGATGCCGAGGATGCCGCGATAGGCGGAGCGGCCGACATTGGCGACGAAGGTGTCGAGACCTTCGTTGTTGAAGCCCATGCGGTTGACGATGCCCTGCGCCTCGGTGACCCGGAACAGGCGGGGCCGCGGATTGCCCGGCTGGGGGCGGGGCGTGACGGTGCCGGCTTCGATGAATCCGAAGCCGAAGCTCGCGAGGCCTTCGAGATGCCTGGCGTTCTTGTCGAGGCCGGCGGCGAGGCCGACCGGATTCGGGAACCGCAGCCCCATGCATTCGACCTCCCGTCCGGGCCAGGGTGTGGGGGAGCGGGTGAGTCCGAGTGCGCGAAGGCGATCGAGCGCGGCGAGGCTCGTGTTGTGCGCGTTCTCGGCGTCGAGGCGGAAGAGCCAGGGTCTGGCGAGGCGATACAGCATGGAGCGGCCCGCCTACCGGCCCTGGAAGCGGCCGGGCCGGCGTTCCAGGAAGGCGCGCATGCCTTCTGCGGCGTCCTCGGTATCGAGCAGCGCGAGCATGTCCGGCAGCAGACGCTTTGCCGCGGCCCGTTCGCCGTCGAGGTGTGCTGCCCGGGCAGCCAGCAGCGACTGCCGCACGGCGAGCGGGGCCTGGTCCGCGATGGTCTGCGCGATGGCGAATGCGGTGTCGAGCTGCGTGCCGGCAGGGACGACCTGCTGCACGAGTCCGATTCGCAATGCCTCGGCCGCGTCGAACTCGTCACCCGTGAGCAGCCAGCGCATGGCGTTGCCCCAGCCGGACTCTGTCACGAACCGCAGCGTCGCACCGCCGACGGGGTAGATGCCGCGCTTGACCTCGATCTGGGCGAAGCGCGTGTTGTCGGCGGCAATCCGGATGTCCGCGGCGAGCAGCAGTTCGATGCCGATGGTGAGGCACCAGCCCTGCACGGCCATCAGCAGCGGCTTGGTGCGGGTCCGGTCGGGGTCGATGCCCATCGGGTCGAGACCGCCTTCGGGCAGAGGCGCCCACTGGCCGGTGCGGAAGTGAGGCATCCACTGGGGCAGTTCGATGCCGCCGGTGAAGTGATCGCCATGCGCGTGCAGGACGGCGCAGCGCAGATCGGTGTCGCGCTCGTATTCGCCCAGTGCGGTGGACAGGCTTTCGAACAGCGGCACATCGAAGGCGTTGCGCTTGGCAGCGCGGTCGAGCCCGATGAGGAGGACGTGCCCGCGTCGCTCGGTCGAGACCCGGCCGATCATGGCGCCGGCCCGCGACGCGGCGCGGGAGGCGGGTCGGATTCGTCGAGGAGCTGCCAGCGGCCGTCGACGAGACCTTCGATCGGCCGGAAGTTCACCTTGTAGGCCATCTTGCGGCTCTCGGCGATCCAGTAGCCGAGGTACAGGTGGGGCAGGCCCAGCCGCTTGCAGAGCTGGAGCTGCCACAGGACATTGAAGGTTCCGAGGCTGGCGCCGGGCAGATCGGGCTCGAAGAACGTGTAGACGGACGACACACCGTCCTCCAGCCGGTCGACGATGCTCACCATGCGCAGCTGACCCGCCTCGCGGAACTCGATGAGGTTCGAGCGGACATTGCTCTGGAGCAGGAAGTGCCGGTACTGCTCGCGGGAATCGTGGTCCATGCCGCCGCCGAAGTGCCGCGTGGACTGGTAGCGAAGATACAGCGCGTAGTGTTCGGGGCTGTACTTGAGTTCGAGGACGCGCGCTTCCAGGTTCTGGTGTCTGGCGAGCGCTCGACGCTGCGAGCGGCTCGGGGCAAAACGGTCGACCAGGATGCGCACCGGCACACAGGCGCGGCAGCGGTCGCAGTAGGGACGGTAGGTGAAGGCGCCGCTGCGGCGGAAGCCGGCCCGCACGAGCTCGCTGTACACGTGGGTGTCGATGGCGTGGCTCGGAGTGGCGACCTGGGAACGGGCGAGGCGATCCGGCAGATAGCTGCACGGATACGGCGCCGTCGCATAGAACTGCAGCACCGAAAACGGCAGGTCGTTCAGCTGGGTCATGCGGGGGCCTCGTGACGAACCCGGAGGTTCCATGGTCCGGGACTAGGCATGGAGTGTACCAATTCCGTGACACGCGCCGAGAACTCGGGACGCGGAATCTCCCGCGCGCCGAGCGATGCCAGGTGCTCCGTCGCCATCTGGCAGTCGACGAGTTCGAAGCCCAGGTCCTGCGCATGGCGCACGAGGTGAACCAGGGCGATCTTCGAGGCGTCCCGCACGCGGGTGAACATCGACTCGCCGAACATCATCCGGCCGATCTTCACGCCGTAGAGGCCGCCTGCCAGTTCGCCGTCGATCCAGGTCTCGACGCTGTGCGCCCAGCCGGCATCGTGCAGGTGGCAGTAGGCAGCCACCATCTGGTTCGTGATCCACGTGCCCGAGGCGCCCTCGCGCGGCGCGGCGCATGCGCGCATGACCGAGCGGAAGGCGGTATCGGTACGGATCTCGTAGTGGCGGTTGCGGAGCGTCTTTTCGAGGGATCGCGTGACGCGCAGTTCGTCCGGGAACAGCACCATGCGAGGGTCCGGCGACCACCAGAGGATCGGTTCCTCCTCGCTGAACCACGGGAAGATGCCGTGCCGGTAGGCATCGAGCAGACGGTCCACGGAGAGATCCGCACCGGCGGCAAGCAGGCCGTTGGGCTGGCGCAGGGCGCTGGCGGGGTCCGGGAACGGATCGTCTGCGGCTAGCCAGGGAATCACGGTAGTGACCAACGGGCGCCGGGAGGGAAGGGTGGCCTTACGGGTCCTTGCTGATGAGCCCGCAGCCGATGCGCTTGCCGGCGTTGCCGGCGGGCTGCGTGACCAGATCGTCGGCGTCCGCGTGGACGATGACGGAGCGGCCGACGATACCGTTGGCGTTCGGGCCGAGTGACAGGCCGGACACCTCGAGACGGAATTCCGCGATGCCCTGCGCGTCGGCGATGATGTTGCCGAGGTCGCCGGCGTGGCGGGAGGTGTCGTGCGGGCCCGAGTGATGCCCGGCGCTCGGGTTGAAGTGCGGTCCCGCGGAGGAGCCGTCGGGCGCGCTGCAGTTGCCCTTCTCGTGGATGTGCACGCCGTGCGGCCCCGGTGCGAGGCCAGTGACCCGGCCGGTGACTTCCACGAGGCCTTCCTTCTGGGTGAATCGAACGGAACCGCGGACATCGCTGCCGGAACTGGGCAGCAGCGTGGCCGATGCGCCGGGAACCTTCACGACGTACTTCTGGATGCGCGTGCACCCGCTGCCGGCTGCGAGCACCGCGATCACTGCGAGAGAAACTGCAACGAACCTCATCGGGACTTCCCCCTGGCCGGGCGAACCGGCACGAAACGAAACCTCTGCCGGTGGACGGTGACCCGGTAGGGCGGCCCTCATGCGTGGCCCCAATGCGGCGGAGAGCCGCGCTTCCCCCATGCCGACGGCCGGGTGCGACTGCCGCGACGCCGGGGTGCCGTTCCCCGCAGCCAGAGCAGGCCGAAAAGTTTTTATCACCCGCGCCCGGTGGTGTCAAACCGCTGCGCCGGGGCGATTTGCCGGCAGCGGCCGCCTTCGCGATCGCCCCGGCGAACGCGCATAATGCACCGTCGTCACCGCTGCACCCGAACGTCATTTCCGCACCCGTGCCAGAAGCCACTCCTCCGATCGACGCGCGCGAACTCGAAGCCGCCTTTGCGCTGTTCAGCGAAGCCTCGTCGCAGCTCGCGACTGCCTACACCGAGTTGCAGGGCCGGGTGGAGCGGCTCGCGCAGGAGCTCGCGGTCGCCAACGGCGAACTGCGCCGGCAGTACCTCGAGAAGGAGGCGCTGTCCGAACGGCTGCGTCTGCTGCTCGATGCGCTGCCCGGTGGAGTCGTGGTGCTGGATGGCAACGGGACGGTCGCCGACGCGAATCCCGCGGCACGGGGCTGGCTCGGGAGCGGCATCGCCGGCCAGCCGTGGTCGGTCGTCGCGCGGACGCTCATCCCCGTGGCCGGCACCTCCGAGTGGACGGTCGAGACCGCCGGAGAGCCCCGGCGCCTCGCCATGTCGGAGAGTCCGCTCGATGCCGGCGGCGGGCGCATTCTTCTGCTCAATGACGTGACCGAGGCCGAGCGTCTCCGGCGCCAGCTGGAGCACCACAAACGGCTCGTGGCGATGGGTGAGATGGCTGCCGGGCTTGCCCACCAGCTGCGTACGCCGCTCACGACCGCGATCCTGCACACGGCCAACCTGGGGCGGGCCGACCTGTCCGACGCGGATCGCACGCGCTTCAGCGAACGTCTGCGCGAGCGGCTCCGGCATCTCGAGACGATGATCCAGGACATGCTGCAGTTCGTGCGAGGCCAGCCCGCGAGCAGCGAACCCGTGCCCCTGGATGCCGTGGTCCAGGACGTCGCCCAGATCATCGAGCCGCAGCTTGCCGCCGGCGGGCTGCGGTTCGAACGTGAGTTCGTCGCCCCGGGGGTGGCCGTTCGCGGCGACCGCAAGGCCCTCACCGGCGCGCTGCTCAACCTCCTGGAGAACGCCCTGCAGGTCACGCCTGCCGGCGGAACGGTGCGCCTCAGCGGCGGCGTGCAGGCCGACATCGCGACGGTCCAGGTGGAGGACACCGGCCCGGGCATGGAACCCGACATCAAGTCGCGCGTTTTCGAGCCGTTCTTTACCACGCGAAACGAAGGGACGGGCCTCGGGCTCGCGATCGTGCGCAGCGTTGCGCAGGCGCACGGGGGCGAAGTCGAGGTCTCGTCCACGCCCGGACAGGGCAGCGTGTTCTCCCTCCATCTCCCCATTGCCAGGATTGCCGCTTGAACTCCCCCGAACTCCCGAAGACCGGCCCAAGACCCCTGCCGATCCTGATCGTCGAGGACGACGCCTCGCTGCGGGAGGCGCTCGTCGACACCCTCGGTCTCGCGGGCTACCAGGTCGTCGAGGCCGCGGACGGCAGCGCCGCGCTGCTGCAGCTCGAGCGCCATCGTGTCGGCATGGTCGTGAGCGACGTCCAGATGAAACCCATGGACGGGCACCAGCTCCTGCTGGAAGTGAAGCAGCGCTACCCCTACCTGCCCGTGCTCCTGATGACGGCGTACGGCGTGATCGACAAGGCGGTCGCCGCCATGCGCGACGGCGCCTGCAACTACATCACCAAGCCCTTCGATCCCGAAGTGCTGCTCGCCCAGGTGGTGCGGCACATGCTGCCGGCCGTCTACGGTCAGGACGACGACGTCGTGGCGGTGGACCCGGCCACCCGCGAGATCCTCGACCTGGCCCGTCGGGTGGCCGCGACCGAAGCCACCGTACTCATCACGGGCGAGAGCGGTACCGGCAAGGAAGTGCTCGCGAGGACCATCCATCGGCATTCCGCCCGTGCGTCCGGCCCCTTCGTGGCGATCAACTGCGCCGCCATTCCGGACAATCTGCTGGAGTCGACGCTCTTCGGGCACGAAAAGGGGGCGTTCACCGGCGCGCTGCAGGCGGCAGCGGGCAAGTTCGAACTGGCGCAGTCAGGCACTCTGCTCCTCGACGAAGTCTCGGAGATGCCCCTGCCGCTGCAGGTGAAGCTGCTGCGCGTACTGCAGGAGCGGGAGGTGGAGCGCGTGGGCGGGCGCAAGCCCGTCCCGCTGGATATCCGGGTGCTCGCCACCTCCAACCGGGACATGGAGGAGGAGGTCCGGGCCGGTCGCTTCCGAAGCGACCTGTACTACCGGCTCAATGTCTTTCCCCTGCACAACATTCCGCTGCGGCAGCGGCCGCTCGACATCGTGCCCCTGGCGCGACGGGTTCTCGCCCGGGGTCTCGGCGGCGGCCAGAAGGCGACGCACCGCCTCTCCGAGGCAGCGGAGGCCGCGTTGACCGCCTATGGGTGGCCCGGTAACATCCGCGAGCTTGAAAATGTGATGCAGCGCGCCATGATTCTGGCGCCCGGCCAGGTGATCGAGCCCAGCCATCTGGCGCTCCCGCGATCGGAGTCACAGCCGGTGCGAGAGGCGCCGGCGGCGAAAGCCGAGCCTCACACGGAAGACCTCAAGAGCCTCGAGCGGCGGCACATCCTGGATGTCCTGGCGTCGGTCGGCGGCGTGAGGCGGATCGCCGCGGAGAAGCTCGGCATGGCCGAGCGGACGCTGCGCTACAAGCTTCAGCAGTTTCGGCAGGAGGGGTATGTCGTGCCCCTGGGCGGCGGGTCGGACGATGCCGACCAGGATCCCCGGTCCGATGGCACGGCATGACGTTTGCAACTGACGGTCGAGCCGGTCGCACGCCGACCCCGCTGACCCCGCTGGATTCGAGGGTGGCCGCATCCCGGCTCGGAGAACCATGAATACGAACGGAATCGATCAGCTTCTCGGAGAACTGCGTCAGGCAGCCGCCAAGGCCGCCAACCAGGAACCGGCAAGTTCGCCCGGCGAGGCGGCAAGATTTGCCGACCTGCTCCAGGCGTCGCTCGACCAGGTGAACGCCGCCCAGCAGCAGGCCACCAGCCTGCAGCAGTCCTTCGACGCGAACGATCCGAACGTCAATCTTCAGGACGTGATGGTGCAGCTGCAGAAGGCGAGCCTGTCATTCCAGACCATGGTCCAGGTGCGCAACCGCCTAGTCTCGGCGTATCAGGAAATCATGAGCATGCAGGTCTGACCCTCCGGGAGACGGCGATCATTCCCAGCGGATCGCGTGGCAGGGGTCGTGACCCCATGGCCTGGCGCGAGGCGATGAACACATCGGGCTCGCTGGCCCCCGTCCCTCTCCCGGCAGCCTTCCCGGCTGATCAATCCCGTGACCGGTTCTCCGGTGCGCGGGGATGCGAGTCCTCTCCCCGAGTGGTGCCCTGATGGCCCAGGCCCCGCGGGAAATCCTCCAGACCCTCGTCGAAGGGTTCAACAAGCTCGGCAACGGTCGCAAGATCGGCCTCATCGTCGGCGTGGCCGGCCTGATCGCCGTGCTCGTCGTGCTTTCCTTCTTCCTCGGCGCGCCCCAGTACCGGGTGCTGTTCGCCAACGTATCGGAAAAGGACGGCGGTGCGATCATCGCCCAGCTCTCCCAGATGAACATCCCCTATCGCATCGCCGAAGGCGGGGGGGCGATCCTGGTGCCGTCCGACGTGGTCTACAAGACCCGGCTGACCCTCGCTTCCCAGGGACTGCCGAAGGGCGGCGGGGTCGGCTTCGAGCTGATGGAAGGGCAGAAATTCGGGGCGAGCCAGTTCCAGGAGCAGG